>JBLHWH010000072.1:0-29053 GCA_047628935.1 Halioglobus sp.
GCAGTTATAGAACAAAATAAACCTCGAAAAATAGACTTCTTTCAAGAAAAGCAAAAACTGGTTAACGAACTTTCTGAAACGGATCAATTAGATCCTCAAATGGCATTAAAATCGATTGATGATCTATTAAAGATAAAAAAAAATGATGGCGACCTATATACACTTAAATCTCAGGTTTACATATATCTAGAGGAATATAACAATGCGATATCCGCTCTTCTCGTTGCCAAAAAGCACAAGAATTTTTTTAATATTAATGACTATTATTTTCTTGCAACATCCTACCACGAAAATGGTGATCAAGAAAGTTCAATAAATACCGCAGATGAAGCTCTTATTAAGACTAAAAATTATTCCGATGTTGGATTTATATATGAATTGATAGGAGAGCTTGAGAAAGCTAATTCCTGCTATGCTAAATACCTTAAAAGCTGGATAGACGAAGACCAATTTGCTTATCAAAAAGACGATTATAAGTTTATGTTAGATATCATGGATAGCCTATCTTTAGAAATTAAGAAAAATGATGAGTTCAAAAAGAACAAAAATTAATTGTCCTTCATGTGATTCAGATAACACTGGAAACACTAAAAGATTAAAGCCTGGATTTGGTTGGCTTTTATTCCTTATTGGTTTTACATTTTTGAATTATAAAAAAGAATTCTACTGCTACGATTGTGACTTGACATTTGAATTAGACAATAAAGAATGATTTGGTTAATTGTTTGATCTAATCTTAGATTGATAAGCTAGGATCTTCCCTGATCTCGCATATCAATTAAAAATCACTTACTTCCAAATAATCTTTATCACTACACGTTCTATCCCTGTTAGTACTTTTAGTCGATTACCAACATCACAATTATTCAGTATTTATTATTGATAGTTCCGCCATTCATAGTTGAAGGAAATTTTCTTATGTATTGATGTATAGTGACTATAAACATTTATCTATGAAACCAATGCTATTTACATGGATAGTAATCCTATTGCCATGGACACTGCTTCCTGCCCAGAACCTAATTCGCAATTCTTCATTTGATGAAGTACTCCCTTATTCGCACGGAGTCAATGCTTCGTCAAAGCGTCACCACTTTACTGATAATACTCGACACTGGGATTCTCCGACAGAGGGAACTCCTGACATTTGGTTAGAAGCATATCGATCAGACACACTACGAAACAAAGAAATGGAACCCATAAAACCTAGGACAGGGGAATCTATGATCGGGATAAGGATCTATGGCTGCGATAAAGTATATGGCACTCACTGCAGAGAATACATCCAAACTAAAACCATGACTACTATTAAGGCTGGAGAATGTTACGAATATGAGTTCTTTGCTTTGTCAACGCTATCTGGGATTAGAATTAACAATATAGGAATAGGTTTCTCAGAATTCAAAATGAATGATTTGACAACCACAAAAACAATGGACTTGGATTACATATTTCAAAAAGAGGAAATCGTACACGATGGTGTTGGCAAATGGGTAAAAGTCAGTTCTAGATTCACTCCTGAACAAGATTACAATCATGTAATTATTGGAAACTTCTCTGATGATGAAGAAACAAAAATTAGGAAATTAAGCAACGGAGCATCTCATGCCTATTACTTTATAGACGATGTAAGTGTCTTCGAGGTCGATTGCAAAACAGGAAAAAGAGAAATAGAAACAAAATCATTTGTACTAAACAACATAAACTTCAATCATGATTCTTTTGAAATAAAAAATGAAGGCAAAAAGTTAATTCTTGCAATTTATAATCAAATCATCAAAGGTACTTTCTCATCTCTATTGATTAATGGATATACAGATGATACAGGCAATGACGATTACAACATAAAGCTATCACAAAAAAGAGCGGAATCAGTTCTTGAGGAATTAGTCAACCTTGGTATTCCTCATACCCAAATGCAGGCAACAGGACATGGAAACACAAATCCTATTGATTCGCAAAACAAAGCAAAGAACAGAAGGGTTGAGATCATTGTAGAATAACTAACTTACTTCTTTATTCTACTAGAAAGAAATCTAAAATTTTTACCGTGTCACTACAAAAAATATCAGAAAACCTTCTACTTGCGCTCAAGACCCACAAACCCTATCAGCAATTTGTGGATGAGCTCGCACTTATACCTGTTTCAGATATAAGTGATCAAATCACAGACGATAATAAAAAGAAAGCTTTCTGGATTAATATTTACAATTCCTATTTTCTGATCTTGAGAAAGCACCAAAAAGTAGTAAAGCCGAGCATCTATACTGATAAACTGATTACGATCACTTCTCAAAAAATGACTTTGGATGAAATCGAACATGGTATACTAAGAAAATATAGAATAAAAAAATCATTGGGTTACTTACCGAATTTGTTTGCTCCCGCATGGATAAAGAACTGGGCTGTTCATAAGATTGATTTCAGGATTCACTTTGCTTTGAATTGCGGTGCGGCTAGTTGTCCTCCTATTGCTTTCTATAATAATACTCGGATAGAAACTCAACTTGAGATGGCAACTTTATCCTTTTTAGAATCCGAAACTAAGATTGATAAAGAAAATAAAAGACTCCACTTGAGTCAACTTTTCAAGTGGTACATGGGTGATTTCGGTGGTAAATCTGGTAGCAGGAAGATAGTTTCAGAATATCTAAAGACTAACGTAGTTAGATATAAGATTGAATATACGCCGTACAATTACACAGAAGAGTTAGATAATTTTGTTGAATTATAAAATATGTTTCTTCAATGATTATTTAATAAGTGGAGCATTAATTTCAATCCCCCAAACCAGTGGCATCAAGAAATAAACGACCAACACTACCAAGATTATTGATATAATATTCAGCCAAATTCCTGTTTTGACCATGTCCGATATTTTTAAATAACCTGATCCGAATACAACAGCATTAGGTGGAGTGGCCACTGGAAGCATGAAAGCACAAGAGGCAGCCAAAGCAGCGCCGACCATAAGAACATACGGATGCACTCCAATAACTAATGCCAAAGGAGCTAATATTGGTAATATCATGGCGGTAGTCGCAATATTTGATGTTATCTCTGTTAAGAAGTTTACAGCTACAACGACGACAATTAAGATCAAAATGATGGATGCGCCTTGCATCAGAGATAATTGAGATCCGATAAATTCTGCCAATCCACTTTGCTGGAAACCTGTAGCTAAAGCAAGTCCTCCACCAAAAAGAAGAAGAATACCCCATGGAAGTTTTACTGCTTCATTCCAGGTGAGAATTGTTCTTTTCTTATCACTAGCAGGAATAATGAAAAGCAAAACTGCAGAAATCATAGCTATAATTGTATCATCCAATGCAGGAATCCATTGATTCAATAATGATCTGCTCATCCATAATACAGCGGTGAGGATAAAAGTGGATAACACTACCCTTTCTTCATAAGATGTCTTTCCTAGATGATCAAGCTGTCGTTTAATCTCTGCTCGTCCTTCTTCAAACATATCTTGTCCTAAATCAAAAGCAAATGAGGTCAGATACTTCCAACATATTGCCAATAGAATTAGCGATAATGGAAGACCAAGCATAATCCATTGACTAAAAGTAATCTCGATTCCATATTGTTCCTTGATAATTCCAGCTAGGATAAGATTGGGTGGTGTCCCAATTAATGTTGAAAGTCCACCAATCGATGCACTGTATGCAATGCCAAGCATCAAGGCTTTTCCAAATATTTGAACTTCGTCCTTTTTAGTATTCGGATCATCTTTCATTAATGCGACTATAGCCATCCCAATGGGTAACATCATAACAGAAGTTGCAGTATTAGATATCCACATGGACAGAAATGCAGTCGCCATCATAAACCCTAGAACAATCTTTTTGAGATCCGTCCCAATCAGATTGATAATGATCAATGAGATCCGTTTGTGCAAAGTCCATCGTTCTATCGCAATAGCAATAATGAATCCACCGATATAGAGAAAGACATACTTATGCCCATAAGATGCAGTAGTCGCCTTTATATCTAAACCTCCAGAAAGCGGAAATAATATGATCGGTAATAACGAAGTGACTGCTAAAGGAATACAATCAGTAATCCACCAAATCCCAACCCATAGTGTGCAAGCCAAAACAGCATTCGCCTGTGTGGATAGCCCATCTGGATGAAAAAATAAAAGTGTTATTAGAAACACAACTGGCCCTAAAATGAGTGGAAATAATCTGTTTCTATTAAGCGCTTGATTCATATAAGTCCTAGACTATGGTCTATCAAATGTCAATCGATGGCCTAATCCTTGTTTGATTTCATTCACTTTATGCATGTCATAGACTTCTTCTCCATTCACATAAGTGTTTGATACTTTGCCCGTAAATTCTTCACCTTCTAGTGGACTCCAACCACACTTGTAGAGTACATTTTCAGGCGCTACTGTCCATTTATAGTCTGGATCAATAATGGCAAGATCTGCAAATTGACCTTCTTCAATATATCCTCTGTGTTGAATTTGGAAACATTCAGCAGGAGCGTGAGACATTTTTTCTACCACTTTCTCCATCGAAATCTTTCCTTGTTGTACCATACGCATCATAATATCGATAGCATGTTGTACTAACGGCAACCCTGCCGGTGCTTGCGAATATGGTTTTGACTTCTCCTCTGCTGTATGTGGAGCATGATCGGTGGCAATAATATCCAATCTATCATCTAGTAATGCTGGCAATAGAGCGTCTCTATTTTCTGATGCTTTAATGGCAGGATTACACTTAATTTTATTCCCCAATCGAGGATAATCATCCGCTGAGAAGTACATATGGTGTACGCATACCTCAGAAGTAATTCTCTTATTACGTAATGGCATCGTATTCTCAAATAGGTCTAATTCTTTAGCAGTAGATATATGTAGTATGTGAAGTCGAGTATTATATTTTTTAGCCAATTCTACTGCCATAGAAGAAGATAAATAACATCCTTCTACGTTTCTTATTATTGGATGATAAGTTGCATCAAGTTTGTCTCCATACTCTTCTTCATACTTTTTCATATTTGCTCGCACAGTAGCTTCGTCTTCACAATGAGTAGCGATAAGCATATCTACATTGCTGAAAAGCTTATCGAGTGTTTCTCTGTTATCTACAAGCATATTACCCGTAGAAGATCCCATGAATATTTTCAACCCACAAACTTGAGTTTTATCGGTTCTTAATACTTCTTCTAGATTATCATTACTAGCTCCCATGAAGAATGAATAATTGCAATACGCTGATTTATCTGCAATCACATACTTATCTTGAAGGATGGCTTGAGTCAAAGCATTTGGCATAGTATTGGGCATCTCCATGAAGGTCGTCACACCGCCTGCGACTGCTGCTCTGGATTCTGAAGATATATCGGCTTTATAAGTGAGCCCGGGCTCTCTGAAGTGAACCTGATCATCAATAATGCCAGGGATAATCCATTTACCGTCCATATTAATCTCCTCAGCATTTGCTCTTGAGATATTAGGTGCGACTAACTTGATTCTTTGATCCTGGATAAGTACATCTGCATAAAACGACTTTCCTCTATTAAATATCTTTCCTCCTTTAAGTATTTTCATATTCTTAAACTTCTTATCGTTTCCAATTATTTATAAACAACTACACTGCTATTATTGCTCGCTATTATGTAATATTTCTTTCCTAGAACCATAATAGATTTTATCGCTCTTGCATCTCCTTTTATGTTTACCCCTGATTTTTCAATGCTGTTGATTGCTTCAAAATTCATTTTTCCATCACCCAATAAGATCAGACCTCTCCCCGCATCATAACTTGGTGTCTCTGGTTCAGCATTCAGTTTATTCCCTACTAAAAATAGATCTAAGTGTCCATCCTCATTTACATCAGATACTTCCATATCCATTATCGGAAACCACTGAGCAGCATCTGGTAATCTCCTCATTTCAAATCCTTTGTCTCCATTATTGATTACGACATAAGAAGAGAAATCATTCACTGATTTAGAATAAGAAGATTCTATCTTGGCTTCTCCAAGTATATCCTCAATAGACGATGTCGCAAATCCTTCATAGGTAGGGAATTTATCTTTTAGCAATGGCATTTGTTGAGAAGAGCATTCTTTACCACGAACAGGTACGGTCTCATCCTTGTATTTTTTAGTTAATACAATATCAAGGCTACCACTTTCATCAAAATCTGAAGCCAAAACTCCTAGTGGTTTGTCTGTACTTGGATGAAACTTAGAGTTTTCTCCCATGTTTCCAAGGATAAAATCCATATCACCATCCTTATCAAAATCACTTGCAACAACACTTTGCCACCAACCAGAATGATCTTGAAGTGCAGGCACATTTAGTTCTTCAAATTTGCCTGCATTATTTATCAAAATTTTAGGTGCATTCCATTCTGAGGTAATTATTAGGTCTTCCCAATCATCTCCATTGATATCCACAGCTTCTATATCAGTGATCATTCCAGGCAATTCAGGAAGTACTTTGCTTGTTTTCTTTCTAAAATATTTACCATAATTCTCTAAGTAATATGATGTAGATGACAATGGATACTTACCTGGCTGATTTCTTCCTCCAACGACCAAGTCTAGATCACCATCTTTATCAACATCTATAGTAGCTATTGCTTTTGTGCTAGACGAAATTGGAGGTATCACTGATGTTTTCGATGTGAAATTTCCTTTCCCATCATTTTGGTAAAGTCTATCTTGCATGAGTTCCGGATGGCCTTCAATTTCTCCTCCTCCACCTGATGCAACATATAAATCTTGATCACCATCATTATCATAGTCAAAGAATATCGCTCCTAGGTCTTCAAATCTTCTATCATTAAGAATTGTTGACTTTGTATCTTTTTTCAATTTACCTCCTTGACTTATAAACAATTGGGGTTCACTGGTATTTGATCCACCTAAGAAGACATCATCCATTCCATCTCCGTTGATATCTGCCACTGCAAGTGCTGGTCCCAGGTCAGAATACTTATGAGGAAGTAATATTTCCTTATTGAAATCATTAAATCTCATTTCTTCATGCCTTACCTTTTCTGTAAATAATTCTTTCGATGATTCTAATAATGGTTGAATTGAAGCTTCTTCACCTGGATCAGAACCATTTCCTTTTTCCAAAGTAACAGTTCTATTCACACCTTCAATATTGAATATTTCACTGCTACCATCTGTCCATTTAACCTTTACACCATTCACACTGTTAGCCTTTCCCAACCCAAAATGTGCTATTGGTTCTACACTAGATTGAAATCCGCGAGAAAAAGTATAAGTAATAGATTGGAGACCGGCATCAGTTTGCAATGAAACTACAGCATTATCAGTCAGCTGATTATCTGACTTTAATTTTACTTTCAAGAAATTGTTACCAGAAGAAATATTTTCAAGAAGCGTTGCCGTTTGGGACAAGTTATTTATGACAATATCGAGATCACCATCATTGTCAAAATCTGCATATGCACCTCCATTTGAGAAAGTAGGTTGTAGATCAGACCATTCAGAAGTAATGTCCTGAAAACGGCCATTTTGATTTTGAAAAATTCTGTTTTTTACCGGAGATGACTTGATTATTTTCATGAAAGACTCAAATACTTTATCGTTCCAAACATCCCCATTTTGACTTTTAAATTCCGCTACTTTTCTTTTAAAATCATTATCCTTTGTATCTCTGAAATAGCCATTAGTAATGTAAAGATCTTTGAATCCATCATTATCAAAATCAGCAATTAACGGCGCCCAACTCCATTCTGTCTGTCCTGTACCCATGAAATTACTGATCTCACTAAACGCTCCATTGCCTCTTCCTATTTGCACAGTGTTAAACATATATGCTTTGGTCAGCCCTTTTTGATCGTATAAGAAATTAAATTTCCTGCTATCCATAGATGCCATCAATGTCTTATTCCTTACATGATCTTGAGGAGTCATATCTACAGCTACCATATCCATTAGTCCATCATTATTGAGATCAGCTGCATCGATCCCCATAGAATAGAACGAAGTGTGACCCATTTTATCCTTTGACACCTCTGTAAATGTGCCATTCCCATTGTTCATGAAATAATAATCAGGAATTTCATAATCATTGGAAACATAAACATCTATAAATCCATCATTATTGAAATCAACAGTGGATAACCCGAGGGACACTGATTCTCTTGAAACTCCAGCTTTCTCAGAAACATCTACAAATTTATTGCCTTGGTTCTCATAAAGGGTACTTCTATATTTAGACCTTTCGTTATGAGTTTTATTTGCATTTGAGAAAAACGCATTAACATCTCCATCAAAATCCATGTGATTGTTCACCCATAAATCTAAGTCACCATCATTGTCATAATCAAAAAATGATGAGTGCACACTTTTACTATTGCCAGCTATTCCATATTCTCGGGCTTTATCTGTAAAAGTAAGGTCGCCATTATTTATTAGAAATTGATTGGCTAGTCTTTCATCTGACTCTTCGATTCCAGAGCTACACACATAGATATCCAGGAATCCATCATTATTGAGATCGACCATATTGGCACCAGTGGCCCATTTCGCAATATTTGGTAATGCTGTTTGTGATATATCCTTGAATTTCAGATTTCCTTCATTGATAAACATTTTATTAGGCACGTCATTGCCTGTAAAAAAGATATCCGCTAATCCATCATTATTGAGATCTCCAACTGCGACTCCACCTCCATTTAAAAAATAATCAAAAAACATAGAGTTTCGAGTAGTTGATTCTTTCACTTCATTTGTGAAGTGAAGTTGTGAATTATTTGCATCTACTGCTTTAAAGATATGGCTCGATGTATTCTTAGTAGCTAAAATTGATTTACTTTTCTCCTCATCTGCACAAGAAGGGCTTACTAAAATCAATGCTATTAAATAAAAAATGGTCTGTTTAACTCTCACGCTTGATTTGTTTATTTATCACCCAACAAAGTTAAATTGTTATATGACTAACTGAAAATTATAATTCATTATTTGAACCTAGGACGTAAGAAAGATCAAATGAAAGATGAATACTTCTATACCAAATACAAATAGTTGTACTTATAAAATCTTAATTCTGAATATTTCCAAACATGACAAAAAAAAAACCGAAGCTCAATTAAGAACTCCGGTCATTTATATCTTAGCGAAAGTATAAGATTACATTCCCATTCCACCCATCATTCCTGATAGCTCACTCATTTTTATCTTTTCTGCACCGGTAGTATCCAGTATAAATTTACCTGCGTCTACTACATTTTTGATATCTTTTGTTACGATTGACATCTTAGTACCATTGGCATCAATTGTGATTTCTAGCGGATATCCTTTTAACTTAAGATCTTCCATTCCAGGAATAAAATCAGAATCAATCTTAATATCTTCTGTAATCCATGCTTCCATTGTCATTCCAGGCTGGTCAGCTCTAGTGATTGTAGCTTTAGTTACTTTATACCCTAGAATTTCTTTTGTCTGGCTTTTATCATATATGATTTCCATTCCTTTGACAGCTTTAGATACTTCGTTTTTCTTTGCAGACTCATTTGTTTCTTCTGCCCACATTTTTGATCCCATAGCATTGATTAGGATATCCGTTTTGTTGGCTTTTTTATCTACTAGTGTTGACATATTCATCATACCTCCCATTAGGTTTATTGATGTCAATACTTTATCACCTTCAAAAAATACTTCCATTTCCGCTCCCTTGAGCATGCCTAATTCTGCGCCTTGTTGACCAGTGCTAGTTATATCGGTCATTTCCATTTTGATGTAACCTTTGTCCATCACCATTTGTGCAGATACTGATCCAAATACAAGTACTGCAAGAAGAATATTAATTATGTGTTTCATTATATTATTAGATTGATTTTATTTAAAATAGAAGGATAGAAATTATCCTATCCAAATTCAAAACGCCTATAAAGGCTAAAAGGTTACAACTATCGATTATTAATCTCGTCACGTATTTTTGCCGCTTTTTCATAATCTTCCGCCGCTAGTACATCTTCTAGCATTTTTTCTAATGCTTCTTTCGAGTATTCTTTAAGCGTTTTCTTTTTCGGCTTTTCTTTTTCAGGCTTAGTCTCTTTTTCTCCGCCCAGTGGTTCATCAAGAACTACACCCGCAGTTTCCATGATAAACTCGTGTGTATAAATGGGACATTCGAATCGGACAGCCATCGCTATAGCGTCAGAAGTACGAGAATCTATAGGAATGGTCTCACCATTACACTCGCATATCAACTGAGCATAAAAAATACCATCAAGAAGATTATTGATCACTATCTCTTTCAACGTTACATTGAATGATGTTAGCGCATTCATAAACAGATCGTGTGTAAGTGGTCGATTAGGAGACATCTTCTCCATTGCAACTGCAATAGCTTGTGCTTCAAATCCTCCGATCACTATTGGCAACCTTCTGTTTCCATCTTCTTCACCTAACACAACTGCATAATTATGCGACTGTGTTACGCTGTGCGATAAAGCAACTATATCCAATCTTATTTTATCCATATCTCTTCCTCCTGTATTGGACTGTAAAGTAAATATAATATATTCATTTGTTAGGTATGTGATAGTCGGTTTTATCTGCAATTACACATCCCTTCTCAAGTATAATGAAAAAACACTTCCAGAAGTTAATCTGAAAGTGCTTTTTCTTTTTTGCCAGCAATGATCTTAAGCGAACATTTCTGTTCCTGCAAAATGGAAATCACTTTCTATTTTTGCATTTTCATCACTATCAGATCCGTGAACTGCATTTTCTCCTATGCTAGTTGCATAATTCGCTCTTATTGTTCCTTCTGCAGCTTCTGATGGGTTAGTTGCACCGATCAAAGTTCTGAAATCTTCTACTGCATTGTCTTTTTCTAAAACTGCAGCGACGATAGGTCCTGAAGACATAAACTCTACTAATTCTCCGTAGAAAGGTCTTTCATTGTGAACTGCATAAAACTCACCCGCTTTTTCAGCTGAAAGTTTAGTGTACTTCATAGCAACGATTTTAAAACCAGCGCCATTAATTTGGTTAAGGATTGCTCCAATGTGTCCGTTCTTTACAGCATCAGGTTTGATCATTGTGAAAGTTCTATTACTAGCCATCTTTATTCTATTTTTTTTGTTTTTCTAAAATATGGCACAAAAGTAAGAAAGTAATCAATCACTTAGTTAGTTAAATGATGTATTTCATTGTGTTGTTTGTGTCATTTATACCGTATGCGGGTCTGGTGAGATCAATTTAGATCCAACTACAGCTTCACAAATCGTTTCACACTACTCTTTGTACTCGTTCTTACATCAATCATGTACACTCCACGAACAAAATCACTTACAGACAGTCGAGTGAATTTCCCATCTAATTTCCCTGTCTGAACCAACTTGCTATTGATATTAAATATCAAATAATCAGCTTTGACACTATCTGCAATATTGACATCCAATATATCATTTGTTGGATTAGGAGAAATTGTAAAATTAAGCTCATCAGCATTACTTACAGAAGATTCATCACCTACAACGAAGGTAGTATTAAATGCTCTCAAACCTCCATTATCATTGCCAACTATAACTTCATAGAAATTATCATCATCGAGGTCTGCATATATAGCAGTTGATCTAAGACCAACATTTAGAATAGGCAGCTCACTATAAACCTCATTAAACGAATTGTAAAGATTACCATCTATACCATTGAAAACATAAACATCTCCACCTCTGCTTCCTACACTCAGATGCAACTCATCATTAGAAACAAAGAAGCTTGGTGAGCTAGATCCACTGGTTGTATTGATGGCTTTAGTATATACATTTCCTAATGTATTTGTATTTCCCGCCGAAGACACATCAGGATTAAAATCTGGTTCACCGACTTTTCCAATATTCTTGAAAAAATTAAGACCTCCGAATTCTCCAGTTTCAGCATTTGTATTGTCATTTTTTTCGCCAACGATAAGATCATTCAATCCATCTCCATCCAAATCATAAATAGCTGGTTTACAATTTGACCCCGGCTTGATATCTTTGTATTGATAAATAAAATTGTCAAATTGATAAGGGTTGTTTGCTCCAGCTTTATTTTCCCAGTAATACAAATATCCTCTTTTGTCTGCTATGACTAAATCATCGTCACCGTCACTATCAAGGTCTCCTAGAGTAGGTGCAAGATAGCCATCAAAATCACCAACTATTCCACTCATTCCTAGATAATCATCCGACACTAATGTGTAAGAAGGCGATGATTTTGTTCCTATATTTTCATATAAATACAATGACTTAGTCTCTGAATTGCTGTTGATGACCTTCCTATGTGTACCAACTAGTATATCTTGCAATCCATCTGCATTGTAATCTAAGAATGTAGGGTGAGAACTACTCCCCATGATCAATGATGTATTCTGCAGAAAATCTTTTTCTACCAATTCAAAACTTGGAAATGCATCTGTTCCTGTATTCTTATAATACCATATGTGATTTACATTCTGAGCACCATTATTATTATTCTGTGTCGCTATTAGATCTCTTTTACCATCATTGTCCACATCTATAAAAAACGATGAGATGAATACAAATATATCTACTTCCTCAGCTGATGTAGGGTATTTCAAATTCTGAAAAATCATATGTGCTGCTGCACTTGTCCCTCCATTTTCAAGATAAACCAGCCCATTATTTGTTAAGTCACCTAGTATCATATCTAAATCTCCGTCATCATCTCCATCCAGCGCAAGCACAGTAGACCCTGCATGCCTCAATCCTACATCATCTTTTCCATCATCATGTAATCCAGGAGAACACATCGTGGAACTACTACTTAAAGAAATTTCCTCTCCTACTCCACTCTCAAAGAACTTACCCCAACATGCATCTTCCAATGTGTAGATTAGAGTATCTGTTAAACCCATCTCTTTAGTCATGTTCTTATAAAAGTACATATAGCTACCACCCGGCTCGAACGTAAGAATATCTAAATCATCATCTCCATCAACATCAATAATAGCGGGGATGTCAATACTGCTCACATATAATTGAGTAAAATTGCCTCCAGATGGGATCTGTAAAACATCGCCCAATCCAAAATTAAATTTCATCAACTCGAATGAGATATTGTCTCCTTGGCTTGTATTTCTCCATACTTCTACGCCAGATATTGTTGGTGACAATGAGAAAACATCTTTCTTTCCATCTCCATTAAAATCATGAAACTGAGCAAAGTTGTGTAAATCCGGAAACAAACTAGTGTACTCAGGAGCATATTCATAATCTGCATTTCCTGGAGTAGATTTGTTGATAAACGGAAGAAATACATTTCCATTTCTATCAAATACGATAAGGTCTTCAGCACCTTGACCATCTAAATCAAAACTAGAAAACTGAGGTGCTATCAAACCGCCTATAAGTGCATTTGATTTTAATTGGCCATCTACTTCAAATGGAATATGAATCGGATCAAAATTTTGTCCTAAAATAGAACTGATCTGAATCGTACAAATGAATATCAAGAATAAGAATGTTCTTTTCATATGTTTAAAATTTTATTTGCTCAAAAAGTCAACGATTTATATTTAATCATCTCCGTCGGTGTCTGAGCATGTACACCAGAATCTCAAAAAATAAAAATTTAAGGGCACAAAATATTAACCAATGACTTTAATTACTTCCTCTGGGCTCTATAGCCTAGTCATCGACATTTCATAACCTTTAAGTATTTGTGTATATTTCTGATCTATAAAGTTCACATCCTAAAAATGTGATTGCAATATCAATCTACCTACAAAACTATAAAAACCATCCGATGGTTGATTTATCTTTCAAGACTTTTCTGATATTGATACTTGGTGTCTTCTTCAGCACACATATTTACGGACAATCTGCAATTGGTCTGAATTTCAACATGCAAAATGATCAGAATGGATTGTATATATCTACTAATTCCGCCAAAGCTGAGATTAATTTTATAATTGATGGGAAAGAATCTTCACGAACTTTTGTAGATCAAAAATCATATCTAGATATCAAGCCTGATCACAAGGGAGAACTTATATTCCTACAACCCAAGGGATCGAAAATGAAAATGGTCCATATATCAATGAAACGAGGTGGACAATATAGAATCAGAAACATTCCACTTTGGCTTTCACTTGTTCCTCCGCTGATCGCTATTTTATTAGCGTTGATATTTAAAGAAGTTGTGGTATCGCTATTCGTAGGTGTATGGTCTGGAGCATTCATTATAGGAGGATTACGGATTGAATCTCCTTTCTATTTTATCATGTCATTCTTTGATGTGCTGCAGACATTTATTATAGATGCATTGTTGAATAGAGGCCATATATCTGTGATTGTTTTTTCACTTCTTATAGGTGGTATGGTCGCCATCATCTCTAAGAATGGTGGCATGGCAGGGGTCGTGAAGTCCTTGTCTCGATATGCGAAAAGTGCAAAAAGTACACAAGTCATCACATGGTTTCTCGGAATCGCTATCTTCTTTGATGATTATGCTAATACGCTTATTGTAGGAAACACCATGCGATCTGTCACTGATAAATTCAAAATATCAAGAGAAAAATTGGCCTACATCGTAGATAGTACTGCTGCCCCCGTTTCTGCAATTGCATTCATCACAACATGGATTGGTGCTGAATTAGGATATATAGAAGATGGTATGTCTAGGATAGCTTTAGAATCTGACGCTACAGCATATTCCATCTTTCTTAGTTCCCTGAAGTATAGCTACTACCCTATCCTTACACTTGCTTTTGTACTTATATTGATTCTAACTCAGCGAGATTATGGTCCTATGCTTAAAGCAGAAAAAAGATCACATATAGATGGTAAACTCACCAATCATCAAACTAACGAAAATCATTCTCATGAAATAGAAGATCTAAGTCCTGTTGCTGGAAGCCCCTTGAAGTGGCAATATGCATTCTTCCCTGTCATGACAGTTATCATAATGACTATGTTTGGATTGATCGATACTGGATTTGATAAAATCTACACTCAGATATATCCCAATATGAAAGGGATGTACAGTTATTCCTCAATTTGGAATAATATGGATGCACTGTTCACTGAATCTCCTTCTTTTTTCGCCAAACTAGGAAAGATCATAGGTGCAGCTGATTCCTATATCGCTTTACTTTGGGCGAGTCTATCAGGTGTCTTGGTCGCCATCGTCATGACATTGTATGGAAAGATCATGAAGCTCATGGATGTAATGAATTATATGGTAACTGGATTCAAAACGATGTTGCCAGCATTAATCATACTTACTTTGGCTTGGGCATTAGCCATCACAACGAAACAACTGCATACTGCAGACTTCTTAAGTAATGCTTTATCTGGTAGTGTCAGTCCATATTTCTTGTCTGTTATTATATTTCTTTTGGCTGGATCAATTGCTTTTTCTACTGGATCTAGCTGGAGTACGATGGCTATCCTATATCCAATTGCAATTCCTACAACCTATTCTGTATGCTTGGCAGGTGGTATTCCCGCAGATCTTACGATGGAGATATTATTGAGTGTGATTGCTACTGTTTTGGCAGCTTCCGTATTAGGTGATCATTGTTCTCCGATATCAGATACTACTATATTGAGTTCTCTTGCCTCGGAGTGTAATCATATCGATCATGTAAATACACAACTTCCTTATGCTCTTACTGTTGGTGCGGTTAGTTTGGTTTGTGTTTTCACTGCTACTTATTTTGGTGGAAATGGCTTCGTCAATTTCTTTCTTTTTATAGGTGGAATTTTGACCCTGTATCTCATTGTGATGAATTTTGGAAAACGAATTTCACCTATAAGTAAAAAAGATCCTAAATTTTGACTACCCCACCGCAAGCGGATGGAGCATTCGCCAAAAATTTTCCAACCTAAAGGTCGGAAATCGGATCTTTTTTGTGATAAGGCGTTTTTATGCAAAAACATCTTTTTATGACTCCGACGCAAGCATCGGAGAATTTAAGTATTAAATAAATCTATCTCAATTGAAATGATTAAAGAAGTATCTGCACAAATGACCATAAGACGGCCAGCATCAGAAGTCTACCAAGCTTTTATTAATCTTGAAATTACTAAACAGTTTTGGTTTACTGACAGCACAGGTCCACTAGAACTAAACAAAACCGTTACTTGGGAATGGAAGATGTATGGTGTCTCAGCCGAGTCTACAGCATTAGAACTTATACCAGATGAATTAATCAAAATGAAATGGGTAGGTGGAGGAAGTGAAACTACAGTAGAATTTCACTTTATTTCTATTTCGCCTTCTGTAACTTATTTATCTATCAAACATTATGGTTTTGATCAGAAAGGTAAGGAGCTTCAAACTGCAATCATAGATTCTAATGGGGGATTTAATATGGTATTGGCTGGATGTAAGGCTTGGTTAGAACAAGGAATAAATATTAATTTGATTGTGAATAAGTACCCTAAAGATGTTGCTGAGTATTATTCTAGAAGTTAATATTAAAACACGGATTGCATCATCTTGATTGTCTAAAGACCTCAGAGGTTTTGAAAACCTCTGAGGTCTAAAAAATCCCCTATATTTGCCTCACAATACTAAAAAATGAAATTACTCACCAATACACAGATAGCTCAAAAAATAAATCGATTAGCAATCGAAATACTCGAGCACAACTATACTGAAAAATCAATCGTCTTAGCTGGCATCAATAATAATGGTCTTGGATTTGCCAAATTGATTAAAAGGGCGATTAATAAAATATCAGAAGTAGAAATCACTTTAGCCAATATCTCACTAAATCCTGCCAAGCCGACTAAAGATGATGTAAGTATCAATCTCTCAGATGAAGAACTTAAAAACGAAGTAGTTATCATAGTAGATGATGTGGCGAATACTGGCCGGACTATCTTCTACGCATTCAAGCCATTTCTTGATATAATTACCAAGAAAGTGGAAGTTGCTGTGCTTGTGGATAGGAAGCATAAGTCATTTCCTATCAAAGTAGATTATGTTGGACTTTCTCTGGCGACTACGTTGCAGGATAATATTAAAGTAAAATTAGGTGTGGCGAAGGAGCGGGAAGTTTGTTTGGAATGATGCAGAAAAGCTTCGATTTGCAGTTAATTGAGATATCCAGCTTTCCAATCGTTAAATTCTGCCTTTTTTCTTCTTGCAATCGGAACTTCTGAGCCGTCAGAAAGACTTACTGAATCCTTTTTGGAGTTATGCTCTATATGAACGCCATTTATTAGATGAGACCTGTGACACCTATAAAAACCTTTATAAGCCAAAAGCTCTTCTAAGTAAGCTAGTGTTTTACTTACAAGTTTCTTTCTACCATCTCTCAGATAAATATAGCTGTAATTACTATCTCCTTTCAATCTAATGATATCATTAATCACTAGATTAATTTCTCCTTCTTGTGTTTTTAAAATCAATTGGTGGTTTGATACTTGCTTGGTTTGTAGATTCTGTAAGGCTAAGTGTAAATTTTCATTATTGAGTGTACTCCTCTTATATCGACTGATTGCCTTTTTCAATTCAACTAGATCGATTGGTTTTAATAAATAATCTAAAGCATTGAATCTGATGGCTTTGATGGCATAATGGCTATAGGATGTAATAAATATGATCTTAAAGTCAATGTTTTCAACTTGAGCAAGCATTTCAAATCCAGTCATGTCCGCCATCTCTACATCAAGAAAAATAAGATCCGGTTTATACATAGAAATTTTTCCTAGCCCATCTTCTCCACTAATGGCAGTACTTAGAATTTCAATTTCAGGAAAGTATTGATTTAGCTTATCACTTAGTAATTCTCTGATAAATGGATCATCATCGATTATCATACTTCTGATGTTGCTTGAATTCATACCCATCGTTTAGACTATCATATTTTATTACTCCAAAAATAGACTAATTTAAAGACAATAGGCTAAATCGATCCTGAATTCCTTACTCATCTACAACATTCTAGTTTTTTACGTGGCTATCAATGAAAGAAGTACAAATAAAAATATCCATCTTTGAGGAAAAATCAAGTTAAATGGCGTTGTTTTAACTCCTCATAAATAGGCCCTATCAATTCCTCAGCTTTATATGGTTTTGGAATATAGTTATCCATCCCCGCATTATAGCAACTATTTATTTCAGACTTCAATAAACTGGCTGTCATAGCAATAATTGAAATAGGTTTTTTGACGCCTGTCTTCGTTTCTATATTCCTAATTGCACGTGTAGCTTCAAAACCATTCATATTTGGCATTTGCACGTCCATTAATATGAGATCGTAGTGTCCATTTTCAAATTTAGTCACAGCTTCTAAACCATCAGCGACAATATCAATTTTAACATCCTTGATATAATAAGAGAGATCATCCATGGCAATCATTTGATTAAAATTATTATCCTCAGCCAACAACACACGTATTCCAGTTAGTGAGCCAGCCATTTGATTTAACTTTTCTCCTGAGATTAGGTCGTAACCAACCGCATCTATTGGCGCTAGCAACAATGGCAACTCAACATAAAAGGTACTCCCTACTCCTTCTTGACTTTCTACCCAAATTTTCCCGCCTTGCAATTGTGTTAATTGCTGTGAAATGCTTAATCCGAGACCAGTTCCTCCATATTGACGACTGGTAGATCCTTCAGCTTGTGCGAAGGCATCAAAAATGTTTTTCAAATTACTTTCGGCCATACCGACCCCAGTATCTTTGATGCTATAGATCAATCGATCTTCTTTCTTTTCTAGCGCAATATTTACATTCCCTTTTTCAGTAAACTTAATTGCATTGCCAGCAATATTTAGTAGGATTTGATTGAGACGAGTTGGGTCCCCCATAACTACATCTGGTACATCTTCAGAAATTTGACTGGTAAAAGAAAGCCCTTTCTCTTCCACTTTGTATTTCAAGATTTGCATTACATTCTTTATTACATCTGACGGATAGATAGGAATACTTTCAATATCCAATTTACCAGCTTCGATTTTTGATAAATCAAGCACATCATTCAGAATGACAACAAGGTTGTCAGAGCTTGTTTTCATAACGTCCAAATACACATCTTGCGAGGGTGGATGATCATTACGCTCAAGGATCTTCACCATGCCAGAGATTGCATGCATGGGAGTTCGTATTTCGTGGCTCATATTTGCTAAAAACTGCTCCTTGTACTTTTCCGATTGTTCTACTTTCTTCTTTTGTTCTTCAATAATTGCTTTTTGCCTCTTAGTCTCTTTGTATCTTTTAAAATTAAAAAATGCCAATAATGAGATGAGTACTATTGCAAACAAAGCAGCTAAAAAGAGATTTTGTTGGTATTCTTTCTTTTGCGTTTCTATGGCGATCAATTTTCCATTTTGAGCATCATCTATTGCTTTTTGCTTCTCATATTCAGACGCAACTTGACGTTGAATTACTGCTTTTTGGTTCTCAGCACTCTGTAAACTATCACGTGATTGATAATAAAGCTCATTCATCTCCAAAGCTTTTTGGTAGCTACCCATAGCTTTGTAGCTTGTACTCAAAGCTTCCGCACTACCCATGATTTGGGTTATATTCCCAGATTGCTTAGATAGCGCTAACGCCATTGTGGCATATGAAAGGGCTTTGTTATGTCTACCTTGCGCGGCATAGATACTTGCAATCCCTCCTTGAGCCAATATGATGCCATCTTTGTATCCAATTTTTTCTGAAATAGTTAAACTTCTGGCCTTGTTTTTCAGTGCCAGATCGTACAATCCTTTTTCAAAATTAATACTTCCTATTTCTAAGTTAACTCCAGCAACGCCCTGTAAGTAATTTATTTCTTTAAATATTTTTAAAGCCTCTTCAAAATTAACCAGTGCCTTTTCATTATTGTCTTGATTTCTATAAATATTGCCAATATTGGAGATAGTCCCCGCTTCACTCAATCTATTCCCACTACTTTTGTAATAGGCTAAATTTTGGTTATAAAGTACAAGGGCTTCTTGGTAGTCCTTTTGAGACACATATATGGTTGCGGTGATATTTTGAAGAGTTGCAACTTCGCTTAAATTTCCAATTTCTTTAAAAATCTGCATCCCTTGACTAAGGGAATTGAGTGCCTTTTCAAAATTTCCTTGATAGCTATTAAGCTTCCCAATATATCCTAACGTAGTGCCCGTATTGTTTTTATCCCCTAATTCTTCGCTAAGTTTCAAAGATTCGGTAAAATAGTGAAGAGCACTGTCAAGATTGTTTTTTCTTTCATGAATAATTCCAATCCTAGTGAGATGCTCAGCTACTGATTGTTTGTTTCCTTTCTCTTTTTCCGTTTTTAGGCTTTTGACAAGGTATTTATAGGTTACATCAATTTCATCTTGGACTAGTGTAATAGGAGTAGTTGGGGAGGAAGATGTTTCTCTGTTTTTTTGAACTAGACTTTCTTTTTTCGGCTCTTTAGAATTATAAGTATCAAGATCATCTTTGACTAGAGTAGCAGGTGTTGGAGAAAAAGATGTTTCAGTATCTTTTTGACCTAGACTCTCTTTTTTCAATTCTACAGAATTATAAGTATCAAGATCAATGGTGTCTTTAATTTCCTCAAAGCTCTCTTTGATTTTTTTTATAGTATTTTTTATCCCATCTAGTGCAAATCTAGCTCTTGGGTTATCATCTGTTTTGATTAGTTCTTCCTTAATTTTTAGTGATTGCTCTAAATACTTTAAGGCCATTTTGGGATTTGATTTCATAAATTGATAGATCATTGCTGTTGCATCCAGAGCTGCTGCCTGTTTAAAATTATCTCCAACCTCTTCAAAATTTTCTATTGATTGCGAAAAAGCTGCAATCCCTTTATCAGCCTCACCTTGTTTTAAATAGATTAAACCCAGATTAAACGTACTCCCACCTATGAGTTTTTTATTCGCACTGTTCTTACCTACCTCTCTGGCTTGGCTATAGAATTCAATTGCTTCATTAAATAAACCTTTATTATTATGATAATTTCCTTTATTCAGTAATGCTCTACCTATCCATTTTTTCATATCATTAGCTTGTGCTAAATCATACATTAATTGGGCGCGGTAGAAAGCTGTGTCCTGAGCATTATTACGAAACATTCCTTTTTCGTCTGTGTCAATGGCGTGTAATGCTTCCATTCTAATCTCAGTTGATAGACTTTCATCACTCCATATTCCCCAAAGAGAGTCTTCATTAACTTGAGCCGTTGATGAAAATGAAAAGAACAACAGTAACAGAAATAATGATTTTTTCATAGAGGTAAGTTTTCGAGGGTTTTTACAGGCTTGGTTCTTTTGTAATATTATGCTCAAGTGAAGTACTTCTCTATTATTGAATTCACTTCACTTATTGCAAGTACTAATTTCTCTAAAATATCTTCCACTAAGGCTTTAAGGTCAATGTAAGGCATGATTTCATATTCAAATTCTAATCTTCGAATAGGAACGACAACATTAGGTATGCCAAAAAATTGTAATTGGGGACTCATTTGGTGCAAAATTTGACGTATCATTTTACGGTCGTCTCGCTCTAAACTTGCTTCTAGACTTTTGATTCTTTCTGGTATGAGTTCTTGAAACTGTCTTAGATATTTTGACACTACTAATCGATCACCCCTAGATATACTAATAAGGCTTTGCGGATCTATGTAACTTGTATTCCAAATTATTTCCATAGGATCGTTGATTTAATTAAAGAAACTATAAATAAAGTAGAATCAATCATCTTTCGTAATTTATTTGAGTGAACTCAACTCTAAAGCCGTCATCCATTTTGCTTCCTTGTACTATAAAATGAATGTTTGTCATTTGTAATGACTCTAAGTCAAAATTTTATTTAAATCATTCAATACTATAAAATTTTGATAAATATAAGCAGCCACAGATCATGCTGTGACTGCTTGCTAGTTAAAATTTGGGGTTATGCAAATCGTATCACTTCACTACTGAATAATCAATTTTTCTATTAAAGTGCGACCCTCAATCTCAACTTCAACAATGTAAAGCCCGGCATCTTGATATGAAAGATCGATTTCAAAAGTAGATTCATTAATATTCTTCAGGGAGTAAGTTTTGATCCTTTGTCCCATTAAGTTATAAATGGCAATATTGACATCACTTGCCAGTATCAAATCCAAGTGAATCTGACTATAACCAAATGAAGGGTTTGGTGAGATGGAAACTGGAGATTCTAAAAGATTATCTATCGTATTATTAACAATATCAACGTCAAATGTAGTTTCAATAATATCTTCACATGACGTTGTATATCCTTCTATTTTGGCTGTAGTCATAACAGTATAACTACTCTCATTATCTGAAAAAATATGACTTGTAGTATCGCCACTCTCCACAGATGTACCATCACCAAAGTCCCAAGTTGTTGATGAATTTGTACTTCCACTAAAGAATTGATCAAATGCTACTTTATTAAAGAATCGACTGCCTACCAATGGAGAGTGATCAGCATTAAAAGTATAACTAGAGTCCGCAAATACGATATTGTTTTGGGCATCTGTTGTCATTCCTGCCGTGATATCATAATTCACAAAAGGCTCCATTATAAAATCAAAATTGAATGCTCCTGGAGGGCCTGCCGTTTCTGCTACTACCCAATTGCCTTGAAATAAAAGCAATGCTAGTTTCTCACCTTGACCAGCTCCCATATTTCCATTATTTGTTCTAACTGCCAAAGGAGCAGCAGACAAAAGCTCTGTTGTTATTACAAAGTCAGTAGCCATGGTTACAGGCGTATCAAAATTGATATAGCTTATTGTATCTGTAGCTGTTACAGTTATGTCAGTCATTGCGAGTGCCTCCCCTATTGGTAATCCACTCATATCCGCTTCATAGATAGCACATCGCACGGGAGCATCAGCACTAATAATCGATGCAAAAAGAGCAAAGCCTGTCACCTCTACGCTAGCTCCTTCTGGTACTTCAAATAGCTGACCTGCAGCAGTAAATGGACCAGACAAACCAACTCCCGCTAGCATCCCATCCGTAAGGTCAGCTTTTGCTCTACCGTATTGGAGTGTGTCTTGTCCACATGAAAATGCAGATGGTGTAAGAATCGTTAATGTTGTCTCTAATATATCTTCACATGACGTTGTATATCCTTCTATTGTTGCCGTAGTCTTGACTGTATAATTACCAGCGGCATCAGAAAAAACCTGACTAATTTCATCTCCACTTACGATAGTACTACCACCGCCAAAATCCCAAGTTGTTGAGGAGATTGTACCTCCACTAAAAAATTGATCAAATGCTATTCGATTAAAGAATCGACTACTTACCAACGAAGAGTGATCAGCAATGAATGTATAACTAGAGTCCGCAAATACGGTATTGTTTTGGGCATCTGTTGTCATTCCTGCCGTGATATCATAATTCACAAAAGGCTCCATTATAAAATCAAAATTGAATGCTCCTGGAGGGCCTGCCGTTTCTGCTACTACCCAATTGCCTTGAAATAAAAGCAATGCTAGCTTCTCACCTTTACCAGCTCCCATATTCCCATTATTTGTTCTAACTGCCAAAGGATTAGCAGACATGAGTTCTGTTGTTATCACAAAATCAGTAGTCATAGTTGCAGGCGTATCAAAATTGATGTTGCTTATTGAATCTGTAGCTGTTACTATTATGTCAGTCATTGCGAGTGCCTCCCCTATTGGTAGGCCACTCATATCCGCTTCATAGATAGCACATCGCACGGGAGCATCAGCACTAATAATAGATGCAAAAAGAGCAAAACCTGTCACTTCTACGCTAGCTCCTCCTGGTACTTCAAATAGCTGACCTGCAGCAGTAAATGGACCAGATAAACCTACACCAGCTAACATCCCATCTGTAAGGTCAGCTTTGGCTCTTCCGTATTGGAGTGTGTCTTGTTCACATGAAATAGTACTGCTCGGTGTTAGTTTTGGAGGTTGATTGTGGCTCACATAATCTGAAGTGTGGTTCACATGATTCGTTATCCTATTTTCTAGCGAATAATTTTGGATTATGTCTTGGCTTTTCAATCCAAAACTGGAAAGCATAGAAAATAGAAAAATAAAAAGGTATAGATTTTTCATAGGTATTTGTTTTATGAAGATGATTTATGAGGGGTTATTCATTAAAAATTATGTTAATATTAGGCGTAATTTAGAAGGGCATATGCGTCTAATATAGAAGTACTTATCAAACGGTCAATGCACTTATTGAATAGTCCATTAACAAGTGATTGACCGTTTACTCAACCGTTTAGTCACCCTTATACCAATTCTCTCTTGGTATTTAATTAAGTGAATAAATTAGTCATTTATTACTCTGATATTTTGGATTTGGATTGTTCAGTTACCAACATAACCGCTTCAAGTCTAGCCATACGTTGTTTAAGTTGGTCCATTTCTGAAAGCTTAGTTTGGAGTGAAAAAACCTCTGTTTTTAGCTGACTATTTTCTGAATCTAAATTCTCAATTTTCAAATTGAGCGCTCGGATAGCTTCAACAGTCATAGCATCATAAGTTCCATACGCCGTTTGGAGGTATCCAAGATTGTCTTCTGCGACTAATGAAGGGAAAACGGCCTGAATATTCTGAGCGATGAACCCATACTGGATACCATCGGGACGCTTCGACCCCGTCTTGTCATCATTCCATTGGTAAGTTACGCCTTGCAGAGCAAGTAATTGATCTAGCATGTGTTGACTATTGAGCGCTTTTATGTCTTTTTTGAGTCGTTTGTCAGAATTTCCAACCCATGAACCTGCAGTAGTTTTGGATGCTTCTCCTTCTACCTCCAATTTATTAGTGGTTGCCGTTCTTCCTATACCTACATCACCAGTAGACGTAACTAATAAAGCTTCTACTGGCGTTGAGGGTAAGTCCTCAGTTACTCTAAACTGATAATCAACCCCCGCACCCAAATTACTCTCTCCTCCAGAATAAGGGTCAGTATTGTTAGCACCAAAAAAACCTGCGTTACCACCATGTATTCTGAAAGTGTACCATGAAGCATCCAAAGGTAAATTAAGCGGCGTAGAAAGTACAAAGGGAGACGATAACGAGTTAGTAAAAGGAGCTTCAGCAGTTTCTGAATATAAAAGAAAACCATTATCAATAGTGCTATAACCATAGTAAATACTAAGTGTGATAGGACCAGTAATATTTGTAGCTACATCAATCGAAGTCAAAATTCCGCCTTCCACTAGAAAAAATGTTTGCCAAATGTCAGAAGAAAATGGAGACCATTGGGTCCAAACTGTTTGTTCTATAACAGTCTCGGAGTACCCTGGCACCTTAACTTCTAAAGGGCCATCCGGAGCTTCAGTTCCTATACCCACATTCCCGTTTGCATCTTCAAAAACAGAATTGGATTCCACCAATGCAGTACCATTCCACTTAGGTAGATAGTTAAAGCTATTAGAGCCTACCTGAGGATCAGCTTCTATCGCCTTAAGTCCATTAGTACTACTTGTCATTATGTTGTTTGAAACGACAGCGTCTAGTTTAACTTGAGCAGAGATCTCTGTATTCGTTAGCGTCAGATCTATATTGTCACTATCTGTTACTGTTGTGCTATCGCTGCCTCCAAGGCTACTTAGGTTAACGGTTTTTGTGCCTCCCGCATCTGTAATTTCTAGATTGGTTCCATTAAGGATAGCCGTTGAAATTAGCTCGTTGGTCGGATCAGCATCTGAATCATTCACATTATCTATACCATCGGAGAATACGGCTGGAATACCTGGTAAGTTGACCCAATTTTGAAGCTCGTTGCTAGGATCAGCATCTGCGTCATCTACATTGTCTATACCATCAGAGAACGCAGTTGGGATACCAGGCAGGTTGCTCCAATCTTGGAGTTCGTTGGTGGGGTCATTGTCTGCATCGGTGTAAGCTTCCAAATCCCCATTAAGGTTAACACCTATTGCACCTATTTCACTCAGTTTAATGATCTTGAGGGCATTGAACCCACCATCATCCGCGACATAAGCATAATTGTCCTGTACTACAATTGATCTAGGACTTAATGTACCACCTCCACTGTTACTTATAAATGGGTTATTAGGATCACCAATATTTATTGCCGTGACACCAGAATTCGATGCTGTATATGCATAATTGCCTTTAATGGATAGACATAAAGAATTATAATTTACATTTACCTGTCCACTTAAGGTAGGAAGTGCGGGATTACTTACATCAATGATTTCAAGGCCGTTACTTAGTATGTACACATAATCTCCTTGGACAGCTATTATTTCTGGGATGCTAAAACTACCAAAATTACTAACAAGCATAGGATTACTTGGGTCAGAGACATCAACTACCTTTAATTGACCGCCATCAACTTCCACCAAATAGACATAATTTCCCTGAACCGCTCCAAAAGTAGTGGCTCCAATAGGTAAACTTCCTATTTCTACGGGTGTTGCAGGGATACTGATATCAATAATCTTTAGACCACTACCATTAATTACTACATAGGCATAATGACCTTGTACCATTACGGATTCTGGACCACCTCCAATGTTGAGACTTCCACTTAAAGCTGGACTTGATGGATTACTAACATCTATAATTTTGAAGTGAGGGGCAGTGCTGTTTATAACATAAGCATAATCACCCTGTACGGCCACCCCTTTTGGTTGATTACCAACAGCAAAAGAACTTTTCTCAATTGGATTATTTCTATCACTTACATCAATGACTTTTAAATCATCTACCGTATAATCAACGACATAGGCATAATCGTCCTGAACAGTGACAAAAATCGGCTGACTACCAATTCCGAGACTACTACTTAATGCTAGATTTGGCTCTGGGTAATAAGCCGTATCAATAAGTGATTGCCATGATGCATTGCCCGAAGCATCAGATTTTAAGATGTGATTCATCGCTGCATCTGTTGGCATGATAATGCCATCTGTTTTGATCGTACCTGATACTTCTAACTTTTCTTCAGGAGCTGTGTTTCCTACACCCACATTCCCATTTGCATCTTCAAAAACAGAAGAGGATTGCACCAATGCAGAGCCATCCCACTTGGGTAGATAGTTTGTTGTATTCACACCTACTTCGGGATCAGCTTCTAAAGCCTTAAGTCCATCAGTACTGCTAGACAGAATGTTGTCCAAATCGACAGCATCAATTTTTACTTGAGCGGTGATCTCAGCATTTGTTAGCGTTAGGTCAATGTTGTCACTATCTGCCACCGTTGTACTATCGCTGCCAGCGAGAGAACTCAAGTCGATAGTTTTCGTACCTCCTGCATCGGTAATTTCGAAATCATTGCCATTTAGTATAGCTGTTGTGATCAATTCATTGGCCGGATCGGCATCTGCATCATCTACTGCATCTGTTCCATCTGAAAAGTCGATAGGGATTCCAGGAAGATTGCTCCAATCTTGTAATTCGTTGGTGGGGTCGGCATCAGCATCGTCTATATTTATACTACTTGGATCAACCCAGACCCCATCTCCATTTCCTTTTACATTTAATGCATAAGGAGGATTGGGCTTATATTTCCATAAATCTTTTAATTGTCCGATTTGAGAATGACCTGTACCTATGAAGGCTTCACTGCCAATTGTGAATGAAACGGCTCGTTGTCTTGCTTCAAAATCAGATGGAAAATCGTTGAGTTCTATCCATGTGTCAGTCACTGGATCATATTTCCAAAAACCCTTATCTAGTGAATTACCATAAGTTCCTGTCCCCGCATAAACAACTCCTTCAAGTTTAAAAACAATTGGATTAGTTGAGATAATAAAAAATGAAGGAAAGTCATTAAGCTGTATCCATGAATCTGTAAGTGGTTCATATTTCCAAAGATCCCTTTTGTTTTGCCCTGAGCCAACATATGCTTCTCCATCTAAGACAAATGCCGTTGCTCTGGTTCTTCCACCAAAAGCTGCAGGAATATCATTAAGTTGTGTCCAGTTATCCAACGCAGAATCGTATTTCCATAGATCATTTTGATCTATACCCGTGCCAACATACGCAGTATCGTTAAGCACAAATGATATTGCATGACTTCTTCCATCAAAATCAGCAGGAAAATCATTCAATTGCGTCCAAGAGTCAGTAATTGGATCGTATTTCCAAAGATCTTTATGATAGGTAGAGTTCGCTCCAGTACCAACATAGGCATTCCCATTAACAACAAATGAAACAACCCCTGTTCTAGCACTAAAACCAGCTGGAAAATCATTGAGTTGTGTCCACGTATCTGTATTGGAGTCATATTTCCAAAGGTCATCTTTGAGGCCTGTATTACCACCACCCAATCCTATATAAACAACTTCATTGAGTGTGAATGACATTGCTTCATAACGTACGGCAAAGTCTACAGGGAAATCACCAACTTGAGTCCATGTATCATCCACTGGAGGCAATTCTGTGAAGGCATTAGGAATGCCAGGGAGATTGCTCCAATCTTGCAATTCATTAGTAGGATCAGCATCAGCATCTTCAATATCAATTATATCATTATTACTTGGATCAAACCATGAAGCCTCTCCACTGGGATTGACAGTAAGAAGATAAGGACGCTGTGGGTCATATTTCCACAAATCTTTTAATTCTCCATTTGGGGAAGAACCAGTTCCAACAAAAGCATGGTTACCAATACTAAACCCAATTGATCGATTTCTTGCTTCAAAACCTGAAGGAAAATCGTTGAGTTGTATCCAGGCATCAGTTATTGGGTCGTATTTCAAAAACTTTTTGTCGTTCCCGCCATAAGCATCACCGGCTCCCATATATACTTCTCCTAGAAGTATAAAAACTGCTGGCTCTAAAGCATTATAAAAAGGGACATCATTAAGTTGTATCCAAGTGTCTAATACTGGATCGTATTTCCAAAGATCATATTTATTTTGCCCCATACCGACATAAGCTTCTCCATCTAAGACAAAGCTAATTGCTCTTTCTCTTCCATCAAACCCAGCAGGAAAGTCATTCATTTCAGTCCAAGAATCTGAAATTGGGTCGTATTTCCAAAGATCTTTTTGATCTATACCCGTGCCAACATACGCAGTATCGTTAAGCACAAATGATATTGCATGACTTCTTCCATCAAAATCAGCAGGAAAATCATTCAATTGCGTCCAAGAGTCAGTAATTGGATCGT
>JBLHWH010000073.1:0-29012 GCA_047628935.1 Halioglobus sp.
AAATATCCAATCCTTAATCGATTTTTCAGATAAGAAAATATTCTTATTCTCTATTCCACTCTTAGTATAATAAGTAAATCCGCCATCCGCAACTAATTGTTGAGTATCATCAAAATTAATAAGCTCTTTTTTATTTAAACATTCTCCTTCACATATAAAAGGTAGGTTAATAGAGGAGTATTCTATATTATTTGTTGGTATTTCAAAATCCTCAATAAAATCACAATTAATATAATTATAATACCCAGTAAACACACCTGAATTATATTCATTAGATAAATAGTTCTTACCATTCATATCAAATGATAATAGCGCTCCTTCAAATATTCCATTTTCTTCATCCTCAGTTTGAAACACAAGATTTGACACCTCAGATGAAGGTTTTATAGGCATTCCTGCAGGTGATAAAAAATACGAATTTTCAATATCAAAAGTTGCATTACATTGTTCTTGTTGGATAAAACCTCCTATTGGTCTTGCCATAAACAAATCACTTAATACAGTTTGCCCTTGCTTTAAGGTACTTGCATTCTCAGTCAATATAACCGGATGAATTTCTTTGAGAAAATCCATTTGTTCTGGTAATGGAAGACTTGCTTCAAATGGCATTTTAGCTTTCACATATAAACAACCTTGTAAATCATTTTCATTTTCATAGAAACTGTGATTCCAAAGAGCAGTTTCACCAGAATTAAATTCACTTTCTAAATCAGGAATACCATTATTACATAAGCAACTATTTTCGGTGAAAATATTTTTGTGATCCCCGTATTCAGCTTTAATAGGCTTGAAATTAGCGAGCACATCCTCTGAAACTGATTTTATATTTACGAACTCAGAACCACCTTCTTCTGAAAATCTGATCAAATCTTCATGACATTCTGTACTTCTATTTTTTTCATTTGGTTTATGAACAGGTATATCTTCTCTCCAAATTGGCACTTTATAAAACCCTGACTCTTCTAAGTATTTAATTATTCCGTCCGTATTATTTAAATCAATAACATTGAATTTTTTCTCAAAAAAACATGGTTTGCCAGCAACATATGAAGTAATTTCTAAGGTATAGTCACCTGCAGTTGTTATAACCGCCTCTTTTTCATTAGAAATAACAGTTTCAGTTTCGTCATGAATCCAGGTATAGGTCAAATAATCCTCAACCGTAGTAATTTTTAATCCATCAGGACATACTGCTGGCACTTTTGGATGTAGTTCAATGTCTAAGGAAGGGTACTTAAAAGAATTAGATTGGGCATTAACACAAATAGATAAACTAATTGATAATAGTATAAATAAGTAATTTTTCATGATTCTAAATTTATTGGTTTGTGATAATTATACTTTAATTAGTTTCTTTCTGATGGTGGTATTGTCATCATATATAATTTCCAAAATGTAGACTCCCTTAGGATGTTCTTCAAGATTGAATTCTTGTGGAACATTGCAATTCAGTTTATCTCGAAGAATAATCTCTTGCCCCGAAGTATTATATATTTTCATATCAACTAAACTGGTTTCACCTCTATTTATACAAGTAGGGTTTACCGTAAATATTGACGATAATGGATTTGGAAAAACCGTTACTTCAGTTTTATCATTATTTCTTTTTAAAGATTCTAATGTAATGGAGTTGTATCCTTTTACCCCTTCTGTATTTACTACTTTCAATAGTTTTCCTGCAACATCAGTCTCTGTAAAAGTAACTTCACCAGCTTCTGCTAACTCGAATCCTATCATCGTCTTAGAAACGAATCTGCCAGGGGTATTTATGGCTGGAGTAGTCGGCGGTGGTCTTAAGACAAATAGATATTTCATAGAGAATACACGACATCATGCTGAGCAGATTACAAGAGAGTTAGAATTGCGGGAGAATATTGCATGATTAATGATAATATGTCGGACATCTTTAAGATGTCCGACATATGTGCTTTTACGTGCAGACACTATTTCCTTCTTATTATGCCCAGCAAAAGATAACAATCTAACTTTGATTTTAGAAGAATGCAATTAGGCCTTTCAAGAGATAAAGAGATACTTCCAATTATTTTAGCAACTTATTACAACATCCTATTGCGATTTTCATTTATTCTTCATATATTTGAATCAACAATAGATTATATTTATATTTATTATTATTTCAATATTAAATTATTAATTATGGAGCCGCCATACTTTACCCGCTGGAGCGTCATTAATGGTTCTTCAGCGTTAAACCCAAAAAAAACTGGCTGTGACACTTTCTCACTTCATACCAAAGTACCTTCAATAGTCTGTTGACTAAAGGTAATATAATCAAAAATAAAAGTGAGCTCTTCCTTACAAGTTAAAGTGATCGCATCTAAAAGAAATTGCCAATCAGCTTAATTGCTGGTTGGCTTTTTTTAATTAAATTAGAGATGTATTTAAGTTCATATAAATATGTCGGACATCTTCGAGATGTCCGACATATGTACTTTTTGAGCTGATTGCTCTGAGCGAGGTGATCAATTTTCATTAAAATATAGATGACTAGTGAAGTTGAAAGTATCAGACACGTGATAGGTGTGCAGACACTGTTGCAAGAATATTAAGCACCATCTAAAAACGAGACTGAAGATCTTGTTAACTTTTTGATTGGATGGCTGACGAAGTTGAAAGTGTCAGACACCTGATAAGTGTGCAGACACCGTTGCAAGAATATTATGCACCATCTAAAAACGAGACTGAAGATCTTGTTAACTTTTATTAAAAAACGGAAGCCATCTATATGATGACTTCCGCATTATTATATTCAGCTAAGTAATAGGGGGATTACTCGATTCTGATCATTTTCTTATTTACCACTTGCTTTCCAAATTTCAGTTCGTAAAGTAGTATTCCAGTAACTTTTACATCATCATTTGTGATAGTGAATGACTGCTTACCTGCTGAGAAGCTATCTGACTTAGTATATAATACTCGTCCGCTTACATCCCTTACGGTTAAGCTCACCGCTCCTTCTCTTGGTATCTCAAAGTTGATATCCGCTTGAGATCTCCATGGGTTTGGTGATATTGAATTTGCTACCAATAATTCTACAGGCACAACTACTTCGTCATCTCTCCATTCGATTTCTACTGATCCTACTTTAAGATCTTTTCCTATGTAAGCTTCAGCATTTAGAGATTTGTCACTGATTGCTATCATTTCTGAAAGCAGTCCATTTGACGTAGCTCTTACTACAAGCGTATATAATACATCATTTGCTTGGGCGTAATCCCCGATTGCATTTGCGTAACTCATTTTCAGTTCATTATCAACATTAGCAACATCGTTTGATCTGATATTCATCGCACCTCGCTTAATATCTACTAATTGTAACTCATCTAGAGAGAATGCTAATTGTAATCCTCTCAGATTAATAGCATCAGATGTAAGTACATCTATTTCATATACTTTACCTTCTTCTACTTCAGTATTAGGAAGCGTCATGATCAATGATTGTGCACTTCTTGTCTCAGAGATAATTCCTGCTTGAAGATTTGCATCTACATTGCCATTGATATCTCCAACTTTCACAGCTACGAAGTCTATCCACATATCCTCACTCAATCCTTCTATATCATATGATTCAGCAAATGGTGTTGACCAAGGATCTGTCTCATCTTCGAATACATGTTGCTCATCTATGAATCTCCAACTTGTATTGTTTGTAAAGTGTGTATTTATCCCCAAGATTGTTTTCCTAAGTGATAGTAAATCAGAAGCTGTCACTCTATCATCATGATTGATATCGGCAGCTATGTATTTATACGCTTCGTCTAATTCTGCAAGACCAAGTATATGTCTCTGAATCATTACTAAATCAAGCGTCGATACACCATTAAGTACATCGTCATCTTTATTTGGGGCTACACTGTAGTTTCCTCCTTGTGGCATATCCATGAATCCGTATTCACCAGTTTCATCTGTCATATTCTCCTGCATTTCTGCACTGATCAGTTGGACTGTTGCTTCGTTCAGCTCTGCATCTGCAGATGTGTATACTCTACCTTGGATGTCTACTGGCTTCATTTGTCCCGTACACAGCCCTGCATTATCCTGTACATCAAGACTTGCAATACAGAAATCTTGATTTCCATTTGAATCTGTTACCCATAATTGTACTTCTTGCTCACCTAGTCCATCACAATCAAATATGATTTGTTTGTTTGTCGTATCAGATGAGAAACTAAGCGTTACATCTAAACTACATGGATGATAACTGCCAGCATCAAAGAAATCTGTATTTAGCATAACCATGGCAACAAATTCACCATCTTCATCAGGATCCATCAATGTCAGGGATGTACTTAATCCATCTAGACAATATGGTACCGGTTGCTTACAACTTATGATTGAGAATGTAGACTCTGTCACTTGCTGATTACCGCACTTATCTTCTGCGATAAATCTTACTGTGTAATCTCCAAGATCATAATCTCCACTTGCATCATGTCCGTTACCAAACTTCACAATTGTACCAATTGCATCTCTAGTTTCGTACTTTCTGATCAAATCACTATCTACTGTACAATCATCCGAAGACGTTGCTGTTAATCCTGTCACTTCAATCCCTCCACAATCTATAGCAAAACTACAGTACGTAGAATCTTCGAAGACATCCGTAAATACTGGTTTCACAGAATTACTCACTTTGATGATTTGTACAAATTCGAATGGACTTGTTACCGATCCAGGACCACTCGTTATACACCAATCGATTACTTTATATGTTCTTATGATCTTAAGACATGCTCCTTCTTCTGTGAATGGGAATGTATCATTTTCAATAGCCATCGCTACTTGTTGACATACACCATCTGGTATGATTGGCACTGTTATATTCGCTGCATCTAATGCCCCGATTCCACATCCATTAACCTCTACTGGAGAATTAGGAGGTGTGATATCACTAAATTGCAGTGGTGTTCCACTTACAAATGTGATTGTCTGCTCACAATAATCTGTTTGTACTCCTTGTGCATTGAGTAGTGTAATTTGTCTAATCAACACACCACTTCCACATGAATTTAGGTCTCCTACTAAAGTTTCATCTATGGTATTCGCCGCTGGGCAATTATCATATATCTGAACCTCGCCGAAGAATGCGCTTAGATTATCTGGATCGAAGGCAAAATTACATTCTACTGTCGTATCTATAGGGCACACCATCTGTGCTTCTACTTTATCTTTCACAGCTACTGACACCATACACATATTCGTATTTCCGCCTGCATCCGTTACTAATAATCCTACCATTATTGTTTGACCAGCATCGGCACAAGTGATATCTATTTCTGGTCCAAATCCTGTAAAGTCTTCGAATCCAGGGTCATCCATTCTTGCTACACTAAGTGTTACAGGGCCACATTCGTCAAATGAGCCGTCATCGATTGATTCTGCAGGTACATACGTTAGCGTCTCTAACGAAAGACTCACTTCTGTAAATTGATCACATATAGCAATCGGATCTGCGTTATCTACTACTGTAACTGTGAATGAACAGAAACTGCCTTGTTCACATGCATCATACACGGCATAATTAATCGTATGAACTCCCGCTGGTAATGTGAATGATTCTCCATTATAATTTTCAATATCTCCAACCGGAGTCGCTATGTTATAAATTAGATCATTGTTACAAGCATCCTCACCTGTTGGCAAAGGAAATGACACAGAAGCTGTACATTCAAATGATCCTGTACTTACAGTCATATTTGCTGGGCAAGTAATTTCAGGTCCATCAAAATCAACTACTTCTATTAACTGTTTGAATGTTCTTTCATTTGTGCTGCCACACCACCATTCTCCAATTGTAAATGTTCTTATTATTTTGGTAACACAACTTGTACTACCTGGCATGATTTCATCTTTATAATCTGCGAATCCATTACAAATTAATGCTGACTCAAATGGGTATAAATCTATAAATCCACCTCCCTCAACTCTTAGCCTTGGTGCTCCTGTGACTGACAAGGCGGGATATGGATACCCTTGATTTGTCGTAGCAAATCCACTACTACAGCTTAATGCTTCGTCATTAAATATTGCGAATGGTTGCACAGTGCTAATACTATCCAAATTAGTTCTCCTCAAGAAAATTGTCTGTTCGCATGTATCAGATGTATTTCCATATATATCAACTGCAGTATATTTTCGCACCATCTTAGCGGTGAAAAATGTATCACAATTAAAGTTTTCAATTTCTTCATCAATTAATAACAATGTAGCGGGAGCACAAGACAAGCTAATATCAGGTCGAATAGTTGACTCATCGAATGCTTGTGTACATGATAATGTATCATTTGCAACACATTCTATAACTGGATTAAATTTAAACTCAACATTTACAATTCCCCAACAGCAGATGCCGCCACAGCATATCTCGTATTCATAAGTTTTACCTATATCATCGGTAGAGAAAACTGGTGGTCTTTTTATTCCATCAGCTCCTTTAACGGTAATCGTGCAACTATCAGCACAACCTACAGATGTAATATCAATAAGCATACTAGGTAATAATTCGCCGGAGCAAGATTCTTCATCAATGGAGAAGTTAATTTCTCCATTACAAAGAAGCCCATTCGGTATATAATCATTGACAATAACACTCCAAGTACAAGTATCAGCATTACCTGTTGTATCTCTAGCTTCAAAAGATATGATACTTTCTCCTATTGGAAATGCTGATCCAGATGTTAATCCAGCAATTTGAGTGATTACAGCACCAGGACAGTTATCCGTAAATAGAGGATCGTCAAAAGTTACTATTATTTCACATTGTTCAGGAGCTAGTTGAATTACGCTATCCATTGGACATGTAATCATTGGTGCTATATTATCCTCTATTGTGACTACTGCTGTACATGAATCTATATTGCCACATTGATCTTCTCCATACAACATCACATCATTGTCTCCTATATTCTCGCATGTAAACATATCCATACTAATACTTAGGGTTACAGGTCCTCCACAATTATCACTTGATCCATTGTCTAGTTCATCAGGAATCAATACTGTTGTCATTCCAAATGAATCCAATTGTAATATTATATTTTGACATAACATATTCGGCCCAACTGTATCTACTACCATGATGATCTGATCCATATCCACTGATCTTCCACATCTATCTGTTACCGTCCATGTTCTGGTAATTGTCATTTCTGCCGGACATGCTCCTGGTGTTATAGCATCATTGAATGATATTACCGCTTGAGGATTAACTGGATCACATTCTCCAGCTCCTTCTGCCATTCCTGTTACTGCAGGATCAGTTGCTGCTCCACACAATACGGTTGTATCTGTAGGGAAACTTGTGAACGTAGGGTCCAATTGACTGATTACTGTAAAGGTCTGCACGCACTGAGCCATATTGCCTACTGCATCCTGGATAAAGTAAGTACGCGTTAAAAATAAAGTATCATTAGGACATCCTGTATCTCCTGGAATTATTGTCAATGCAGATAGCGTTGTCGCCCCACATGAATCAACAATAATCGGTAGATTAAAATCTACTGGCGGCAAATCAGCTCTACATGCTAATTGTTGGTCAAATATGTTTGAACAATCGACTACTAAATCACAATCTACAATTTCAAATTCTTTTGTTACTTCTTGAATACATCCTGGAGATGCTGAAGTAGTACCACCGTCAGGTGATATTCCTCCGTTACCATCAGCTGCTCCATCATATGTCATAACGACAGTATGTGGTCCCACAGCTAAGGCTCCAGGATCTAACATAGTCGAAGGTGCTCCATCAATTAAGAATATAACACCATCTGCAGTTCCTCCATTTGAATCAGTTGCTCCAAGAGTTATTGCTGCATCTGCAGTATGGATTGTTAATGGAACAGTTGGATCAAATACTGGATCTGGATATTGACACTTATTACTTATTGTAAATGTTACATTCGCTGCGCTTCCCATTGCAAATGGTCCTTCTATCATCAATGTATATCCTATGTCATCTACATGTACGAATGGTACTTCGTATACACCAGTATTATAAGAAAGTAATTCAGAACCATCACCTAGTACTGCTACTCCTGCGCTCTGCATACCAATTGCTGGTATATTAAAGGCATCAAAAGCTCCAGTGGCACCCACAATAGTCCAAGTCATACCATTTGGAAGTGGTGCTGCTGCTCCAGTAATAGAAACTACCTCAGAAAACTGGCCATCATCTCCGCCTGTATTATTATTACAATCAAATGGTGTAGCATTATCCAGACATGAACAAGGATCATCTATTTCAAAACTGTTGGTAGCACCACAGTCTGCAATTTCTATATCGCTCGTTGCTGAATTTGAACAGCCATTGTCATCTGTGTATGAATATGTTACTGTCACTGTTCCAACTCCATTTACTGTAGGATCAATGAAATATGAAATTCCATTACCATTATCAGTTATACCTGCTCCACTGTAAACTCCTCCAGATGGAACGCCTCCAGTCATTGGTAGATTTTGAATATCTGCATCTAAACAATGGAATGGCTCAGTTACAAGGTCTACTAAAGGTGTGTCAAATACTTCTACATCATCTGATGCTGAACTTGAACAACCATTGGTATCTGTATAATCATATGTTATTGAATGTACTCCAACTCCTGCCACAGCTGGATCAAAGCTATAGGTCATGCCATTGGCATCATCTGTAACTCCTGCTCCACTATATACACCTCCAGTTGGAGTTCCACTTCCTCCGTCAGCTTGTTCGCCAGCATCGATACAAAGATCCGCTAATGCAGTAAATGTAACTACTGGTAAACCAAATACTTCAACATTGTCTAATGCTGAATTTGTACAACCATTGATATCTGTATAATCATATGTAATTGTTTGCATTCCCGTGCCTGCCGCTATAGGATCAAAGCTATAAGTCATGCCATTGGCGTCATCGGTAACTCCCGCTCCGCTATAAACTCCACCTGTTGGGGTACCGCTTCCTTCGCCAGCCTGTACGCCGGCATCTATACATAGATCTGCAAATGCAGTAAATGTAACTACTGGTAGGTCAAATACTTCTACATCATCTGAGAAACTTCCAGTACAATCGTTAGTATCATTATATGTATAAGTTATAGTATGTACTCCAACTCCAGCGGCTACTGGGTCAAAGCTAAATGTCATTCCATTTCCGTCATCCATAACACCTGACCCACTATAAACTCCACCATTAGGAACTCCACTTCCCATTCCTGCTTGAACTCCTGCATCTATGCATATGTCTGCTAGTGCTATGAAACTAACTGATGGTAAATCAAATACTTCTACATCATCTGATGCTGAATCAGAACAACCATTTGAATCTGTATAGTCATAAGTTATAGTATGTACTCCAACTCCTGCAGCTGCTGGATCAAAGCTATATGTCATGCCATTGGCATCATCTGTAACTCCTGTTCCGCTATATACTCCACCTGTTGGTGATCCACCATCTAAACCCGCTTGCACGCCTGCGTCTACACAAAGATCCATAGAAGCTATGAATGTCACTACTGGTAAAGCAAATACTTCCACATCGTCTGAAGCTGAATTTGTGCAACCGTTTACGTCTGTATAATCATATGTTATAGTATGTGTGCCTGCGCCAGCTGTTGCCGGGTCAAAACTATATGTCATACCATTTGCATCATCTGAAACACCTGCACCACTATATACTCCACCTGAAGGAGTTCCTCCGTTTTCTCCAGCCTGTACACCAGCATCTACACATAGATCTGCTGGGGCAGTAAATGTTACTATCGATAATCCGAATACTTCAACATCATCTGAGGCAGAGTTTGTGCATCCATTTGAATCTGTATATGAATACGTTATTGTATATACACCTGCACCTCCAGCTGTAGGATCAAAACTATATGTCATACCATTACCCTCGTCGGTAACTCCTGTTCCACTGTAAGCTCCTCCTGTTGGAGTGCCGCCGTCTAAACCAGATTGTACACCATCATTTATACATAAATCCGCTGGAGCTGTAAATGTTACTACTGAAAGCTCAAATACTTCTACATCGTCTGATATAGTAGTTGTACATCCGTTCATATCCACAAATGTATAGGCAATCATATGCACTCCTACTCCAGCAGCAGCTGGATCAAATTGATAAGTCAATCCATCGCCATCATCGATAACACCTGTTCCACTATATACTCCACCTGGAGGCGTACCTCCATTCAATCCCGATTGGATTCCAGCGTCGATACATAAATCATCCGGTGCTATAAATGTTAATATAGATTCTCCAAATACTTCTACATCATCTGAGGCTGTATTTGTACAAAAATTTCCGTCAGTATAAGTATAGGTCAATGTATGTGTTCCTGCTCCTGCAGCTTCTGCATCGAAGTTGTATGTCATTCCATTACCACCATCCGTAACTCCTGCTCCGCTGTATACACCTCCTGTTGGTGTTCCACCGCCTAAACCAGTTTGGACTCCTTCATTAATACAAATATCAGCAAGTGCTGTATATGCTACTGCTGGCAAGGCAAATATTTCAACATCATCTGTTGCTGAACTTGTACAGGCAATTCCATCTGTATAAGTATAGGTCAAAGTATGTGTCCCTGCTCCAGCTACTGCCGGATCAAAACTATATGTCATTCCATTTGCATCATCTGTAACTCCTGATCCACTGTATACACCTCCTGTTGGTGTTCCATTATCAAGACCAGCTTGCACGCCCGCATTTAAACACAAGTCTGCTGGTGCAGTATATGTTACTATACATTGACCAAATATATAACTTGGCAATAGTAATACAAATAAAAAAAGAAGGCTGACTAAAGATTTGGCGAATACCAAATTTATGAGTCTAAGAGTTAATGTTTTTCTCATTTTCAATAATTACTGATTTATAAATATCCTTTTTACAGGAGGTGTATTCATTTTTGTTCAGTAAATCAGAAACCTCTTCAAGTATACACATAGGAGTTTAGGTCTAGATACTTACGTCTAGTTCCGATTACCTATAGTGAAATCTTGAGTTTATATAAGATAGGAGTTAGAACCTGTGGTTAAACAATATTGAATTATTTAACTACTTCATTGCATTCACGATCTTATGTGGCGATTTACTATGGCGGTTCTATCCCATAGCATCATTATGCTGACTGGCGTCAATCTTGGTTGGTTAATAGAAGAAAGATAAAAACCTTACTTCATAAGAATATTCTGATAAGAATATTACACAAGGTCAAATATATTAATATTTATTGTAAATCCATAACATATTACATATTTGTTATATGCATAAACATTTGCTTACTAGTGCTATGTACAACAAATGACTTTCAAAGAGAAAATAAACCATATCTAAGGTTTTGATATGTAGCGTGTTCAATATTAATTTTTGACCGAATGATTATTACTTTATAGTCGAAATAGTGAAAAAATAAAAAATCCCCTCATGTTCAATTAAGCCTTTGAGGGGATACATATTTAATCGTAAGGATTATTCTATAGTTTTATAATCTTGTCTTGATGGATTATACTTCATCACCATTATAGATGAGTATACTGTATACTCCATTTGACAATTCATCTAAATTCATTCCGTTTTCAGGAGAACTGGATTGAAATACACATAAAAATAGTAATATGATTAATAATAATCAATTACAATAGTAAAGGAAATGCACCCCCTAAAGTTAGGGAAATAGGAATAGTTACTTCCATACATGGGAATATAGTATCAGTATAAAAGAATTCTGGATTTCCTATTTGTCCGTTTTCAGTCCAGCCTGAATTATTTCCTACTTCGAAAACCAACCCACAAGGTAGGTAATCAACTACTGTAACATCATGGGCAAATTATCCCCCTTCGTACTTAACTACAATATCAAAAGTAACTTGTTGTACGTATTTAGTAGGATTAGAAGTTAAAGTTATGCTTAGTGATAAATCAAATAATTTATAGCTGCAACATCATGATCATCTTTTTCTACTGCTGGACTTACTGATTTCTCTGGTGAGATAATATTATTGTCATTTGGACTATCTGGAATAACAGTAATTTCTAGCTCAAATGTTATAAACGGAATACTATCTGCATCATCAAATCTATTTTTACCAAAAGTATCTGTAGCTACCCAAACTTGTGTATAATTATACCAATCTGAGATATCAGCACCATCCAATTCAAACTGTCGTCGGATCATAATATCTACACTATCTTCTGTCGCAAGAAAGATATCATTCATTACATTAAGTGTATCCGGAAATGTAGTTGGTGAACCTCCTACATTAGTAGTTTACGAATTTGTCCAGCCAAATGCTGAATTATCCGCTAGGATGAAACCATAGCCTCCTGGCATAAAATCTTCAAATACTAAGTCTTTTATAACGATATTACCTTGATTACATACTCTGATTCTAGAGTCTAGATCTTGTCCATCTTCGTCGGTAGCGGCTACACCGTCATTGGCAGCTCCCGTTCCGTCTCCATTTAATGCATTATCTGCAGAACTTTCTAGTAGTCCACCATAATCGTTATCGGGATCTTCATCACCTTAAGAATCAGGATCCTCGGCTTCACGAGAGATTCCTAACGCATCAGTAAAATCAACAACTTCAGCTGTATTGATCCAGTCTTCTTGAGCATCACCAGCCCTAGCAACAAGATTAATTGTCACAATCCTAGATTAGTTAGGATGAACCTTTTCAGTAAAAACAGTAAAACAGCATTTGCAATAGTTGCTTGTAGGTCCCAGTCAAGATTTAGACCATTTTGAAATTCATAGACATCACTACAATGATCAATAACTTCTATATTCATTATAGTATCTAATCCTTGATTGTTGATCGTTAAATTGAATGGAATGGATGTCCAATATTTAACAGGAGCAACGGTGACTGTAGTTTTTGTGAGTGCTATATCGAATTGTTGTTGTCCGTTTACTGAAATAGAAAAAAGACAAATGAATAGAATTGAGTTTTTATTGAGATCAATTACGCCGCCACTTTATTCAATAAAAATTCCTAAAACAGTCAATATACAGAAGCAAAATATGAAACTAATACATATAATAATAATATATATAAAACACTACAATCAAGTATCTGTAAGGCGTTTTGAATTATAACCAGTAATTAATCAACTAATCCTACCCCAAATCTTAGCACGATGCGCCCTTCGCCCCATATAAGCTTTCATTGCAATATGCGTCTCATGTTCTAAATCTGGATCCCGATCGACGATAGCCTCTGCGTAGTATCTAGCGGCATTAAGTATCGCACTGTCATGGACTATACTGCTGAGTTTGAGATCCATAATACCACTTTGCATGGTACCTTCTATATCTCCTGGACCACGAAGTCTAAGATCGGCCTCGGCAATTTCGAATCCGTTGGTAGTCCTTACCATGGTAGCAATTCGCTCACGGCTTTCTTTGGATAGTTTATTGCCCGTCATGAGAAGACAATAAGATTGTTCTGCACCACGGCCTACCCTACCTCTAAGTTGGTGCAATTGTGAAAGACCAAACCGTTCTGTATTTTCGATGATCATAACTGAGGCGTTAGGAACATTGACACCTACTTCTATTACTGTTGTTGCTACCATTATCTGAGTGATCCCTTTTGTAAATCGCTCCATTTCGAAGTCTTTATCTTTGGCTTTCATACGTCCGTGAAGGATGCTCATTTGGTACTGAGGCATAGGGAAAAATCCAAGTAATTGTTCGTAACCATTGTTAAGGTCTTGTAGGTCGAGCTTAGCAGATTCTTCAATCAATGGATATACAATGTAGATCTGACGTCCTTTGTCTATCTCCGCTCGCATGAAGTTGATTACTTTAGGTCGGGCAGACTCATACTTATGGACAGTTTGGATGGACTTTCTACCAGGCGGCATTTCATCTATAACTGAAACATCTAAATCGCCGTATACAGTCATCGCTAGTGTACGGGGAATTGGTGTGGCAGTCATTACCAATACATGTGGAGCGATATTTTTATTTTTTTTCCACAACTTTGCTCTTTGGGCTACTCCAAACCTATGTTGCTCATCTATAATGGCCAGTCCCAAATTTTGGAACACTACTGGATCTTCTATGAGCGCATGCGTACCAATGAGTATATCAATATCGCCATTTGCTAGAAGTTCTAAAGTCTTCTTTCTTCCTTTCCCTTTTACCGAACCTGTCAGAAAACCAACGCTCAATCCGAGAGGCTCTGCTAATTCGCTAATTCCTTCATAATGCTGTTGCGCAAGAATCTGAGTCGGTGCCATCATACAAGCTTGGTATCCATTATCCTTGGCTAGCAACATGCACATAAAACCAACTACCGTCTTGCCACTGCCCACATCCCCTTGAAGTAAGCGATTCATGTGGACGCCATGCCCCATGTTGGCTCTTATTTCTTTGATTACTCTTTTCTGAGCGCCTGTAAGCTCAAACCTTAGTCCTTCTTTGTAAAACTTATTGAAGTATTCTCCTACTGTATCGAAGATCGCACCTTTGAGTTTCTTTTTTCTATTTTCCTTTCCAAGTAATAATCTGAGCTGAAGGAAGAATAATTCTTCAAATTTGAGACGATTAATTGCTAGAGATTTCTCAGCTGCACTTTTAGGAAAATGTATCCAATGCAATGCTTGAAACCGACTGCACAATTTCAACTTTTCAATAAGATATGGAGGTATATTTTCTACTACATCCGCTTCTGTAAGTTTAGTCAGTATAGTCTTTATAATTTTCCTACGGCCTTTGCTGTCAAGTCCTCTCGCATCTAGTTTTTCAGAAGATGGATATACGGGATCGAATGTTGACTGCAGTTGATCCGCCGCTCGTGCTCTAGCGGATTCCATTTCTGGGTGCGTAATGGTTTTCTTCCCTTTGTAGATATTTACTTTACCATAGACCACATAGTCTTCTCCTTCTTTGAGAATATTTGTTAGGTACTTAACACCTTGAAACCAAATCAATTCCATGAAACCCGTGCTGTCCTTTAGCAGTCCTTGTAATCTAAATCGGTTGTTCTTTCCTTTGATTTTCTCAAAACTAACGAGTTGACCTTTTAACTGAACTGTATCTCCATCTGTCGTTAAGTCTTTTATGACATGGAATTGAGTTTTGTCAACATATCTAAACGGATAAGTCCCCAATAAATCTCTTACACGGAATACCTTCAACTCTTTTTGCATCAACTCTGCTTTTGCAGGGCCGATTCCTTTGATATAATCTATAGTAATGTCGAGTATGTTGGGTTTGGTTTCCAAGTTGTAAATATATGTGATAGAAATTGATGAGAATGATTGATTGGGCAATTATTTATTATCGTTGTTCCATTATACCTAATTGTCGATATAATCCTTCCTTCTATTCAGCAGTGTTCTATGCATGTGCGTTCGTTTCTTCAATCTTAACGTGTTAAACCCTTTCTTCCGTCTTTCGGATAATATCTTCGACATAAATTGTATTGTGTTAAGTGATTATGATTCTTAGTGATATGTCCAAATTTTCAGATGTAGGGAAATGGTTTACGTTATACCGAAGGGGTAAAATGTTGCGGTATTGATGAGGTTAAGCAATCGCTGTTAACGGAGATGGATAGGGCTTATCCATTTAATATTATCAATGTGTTTTGGTTTTTAGTGTCTATTTATCATTTGGAGAAGCGGGAGAAAATGCACAAGTTTAATAAAGAAAATTCTTGCAAAGCGAAAAATGACGTAAATTCCAATCACTAATATCGAAAATTGGTATGAATTGGAATTGACATTAGTGGGTATTAACCCGGCAACAGAATGACGAAGAATCCCTGATGATCCATCGTGGAGTTGACGAAAGAAGATCGGTGAGTGATCAACATGACTAATGAAATTCTTTTTTAATGCAACAACGTGTTTTGTAAATAATTATATGGAATCGATATCAGAGACATCAACTATCTGTTGCATGGCTCAGGCATGGTTGAAAATTAAAAATCTTGCAAAGCATAAATGTAAAGTAAATTCCAATGAATTGGAATTTACGATGGCTGTGACGGTATGGAATGAAAACGGGAGGCTTTTTGAGCATCCCGTTTTTTCTATTTGCTTTTACTTTGTAAAAACTTCTTGTGAATCCCAATGAACTGGGATTGCCTTTGGGTACTAGTCTATGACATGAATTCGATGCTTTTAGCAATGAATTTACTCATATCCTCACCTTTAAGCATATTCTGATTAAGCTTGGCAAGATTGTGTAGATATTGCGCGAAGTCAGCTTTTTTATCTGCACTTCTCATTTTTAGTAATTTCTCAACAATCAATGGGTGATTTGTGTTGATCACTACATTGTGCATATCAGGCATACCTCCGAGATCCATTCCTTGCATCATTTGCATTTCCTTCATTCTACGCATGAATTCTGGCTTAGTAATCAATACTGGATGGTCATCTGGTGATAGTGGCTTCATATCTATCTGACCTCCTTGTAGATCGCCAAGTGCCGTTGTGAATAGTTCTTTCACTTTCTCCACTTCCTTATCACTCAAGACTGACTCTTTGGTCTCATCTTTCTGCACTAGATTATCAGCAGTATCAGAATCTACTCTTACGAATGTCACTCCAGCCTCCTTATACTCTAAGTGTTGCATGAAGTGATTATCAATCACATTGTCGAACTCTAAGACGTCGTACCCATATGATTTTGCAGATTGGATATAACTATGGTGTTCTTTTGGACTCGTTGTATATAGGTAGACAATTTTATCATTTTTGTCTTTCTGAGTTGGCTCTACTTTAGCTTTATATTCTTCTAATGTGAAAAATTCGCCATCTAGGTTTTTAAGAAGTACAAACTTCTGAGCTTTCTCATTGAATTTCTCCTCTGAGATCATTCCGTATTTGATAAATGTACCTACTTCACTGTATTTATTCTCGAATTCTTTTCTGTCTTCTTTGAATAGTGAATTCAACTTCTCAGCTACTTTTTTAGTGATATAAGAAGTAATTTTCTTCACATTCCTATCCGATTGTAGATAAGATCTACTTACATTCAATGGGATATCAGGACTGTCAATTACACCATGAAGAAGTGTCAAAAATTCAGGTACGATCTCTTGAACATTATCTGTGACGTATACTTGATTACTGTAAAGTTGGATTTTGTTTTTCTGAACCTCTACACTGTTTACCAGTTTAGGAAAATATAGCACTCCTGTAAGGTTAAACGGATAATCGATATTCAAGTGAATCCAGAATAATGGTGGCTGACTCGCTGGGTGAAGCTCTGTATAGAATGCTTTGTATTCCTCTTCTGTTATAGAATTAGGAGACTTCTTCCATAATGGTTCTGGATTGTTTACAATGTTATCCACTTCTGTTTCGATGGCCGTTTTATCTTCTCCTTCTCCCTCGTAAGTTGTCTCAGTCTTAGTACCGAACTTAATATATACTGGTAAGAACTTACAGTATTTATCCAATAACTGTTGGATTCTGTTTTCTTCAAGATACTCTACACTGTCATCACTAATATGAAGAATAATATCTGTACCCCTGCTTGTTTTTTCTGCATCATCGATATCATATTCTGGGTCTCCATCACATATCCATCTTACTGCTCCTTCTTCATCTCTGTATGACTTCGTGACAACTTCTACTTTGTCAGCAACCATGAAAGCAGAATAAAACCCTAATCCAAAATGACCAATGATAGTCGCATCGTCTTTATATTTTTCTAAGAATTCCTCAGCAGAACTAAAAGCAACTTGATTCAAATATTTTTCTACCTCTTCTTTACTCATTCCTATACCCTTATCAGATATAGTCAATGTTTTAGCTTCCTTATCTACAGATACTTCGATCGTCGTATCTCCTAATTCACCTTTCATTTCACCTCTCAGTGCTAGTGTCTTTATTTTGGTAGTTGCATCTACTCCGTTTGAGACTAATTCTCTCAAGAATATTTCCTGATCAGAGTATAAAAATTTCTTGATGATCGGAAATATGTTTTCCGTTTGTACTGATATTTTTCCTTTAGCCATTGCTATTGATTTTTAGTTTACAGCTTATGATAGTCAACTTGTGTGCCATTGGGTTTAGGGTGTCAGTTTGTCATTTTATTGCTGTTCTACTAGACTATTCGACCGCTTTGCTTTTGGACATTCGACTTTTTGACCGCTTTGCTTTTTGATAGCTAGCCTTTTAGACATACGAGACGAAACTAAACCATGTTTCCATCAACATTATTATATCACCTTAAGAAATCTTCAATGACACCAATACTTTTTTAAAAGCTTCGCCTGTTTTAAATGATCTCTTTAAAAATCTAAGCAGTATTAATGGTATCTCTTGATTTCTTATGAAAATGTCAACATGATACGCTGTTACTTATATTTTATATTTATCATATATTTTTTCATCGCTGCAGTGAGTATTTGTTCTATTGTAGAAACATTTACTTTCAGATTTAAATGTTCTACTAACTCTTCTAGATTGATTGTCACTCCAAAATAATCAAGTCCAACCTTTGCCATTCTGAATTTGTCCAATAAATTCAGATGAGACTGGTCAATATCATGTCTAATAAGGTCCCCAAACCGGGAAGGCATATGCAGTGTGTAATATAGCTCTAGTAAATCTGCAACCATATAACTCATGTAGTACTCTATCTTATCACGATTTAGAATTTCATTTTTATAAAAATCCATTATAGCAATATTATCTTTTTCGCTGCCAAGTGCTATTACAAATGAGTCGCCTCGTTTTTGGACAACCTTTAAATTTATTATCATCAATACCATTTAAATAGTCATTGTCACCGTAGATGATAATTGCTATAAGAGCTACGACACTTCCTCCACTTACCACTACATTCAGCTTATTGAAATATTGTTTTAGAAGTTTGTACTCCAATAATAGTTTATTTCGAAATCTAAATGTACAGTCAGAAGTTGATAAATCTAGAAGAGAAAACTTCTTACTTGCAGTCTTATATTCTGGATATTTATCATCACACTCCGCTTCAAAAATCTTGGACTCCTGCTGTTTCAATTGTTTATAGGATGGGCGATCAATAAATCTCTCATCAAAATGAGAAAGAAAAAGAGAATATGAAATATCAGTTCAAAGAACCATATTATCTAGTCCAAAATCTTTGTTGGTGCGCCCAGTGAATTCCGAGAACTCCTTATCCTTATTCTTAACACTTCATGGACTACTCTGGCAGAGATCTGATCCTCAGAATATAAGTCATGAAAATCAAGCATATCTAAATCTCGAAAAGGAAAGTACATTGAAAGACTGTCTATTCCATATTTTGTACTGAATATTCGGCCATCAGTATAGTGGTGCGAATTACCTATACTAAAAGAGTAGTGAACTTCTGACAGATTGACGTTTTCTGGCTTTATATAGTGATATGCAGGTACTTTAATTAAGTGAAATTGCCTAAAATTAAAAGGCTCCATATGATAATACTCTGTCCTCAACAGCTGGGACCTGTTCCGATACATCATCGACAAAGCAATCGTAGACATATACATATTTACACGAGAGCGCAGCTGCCCCTAAGTAATCATAGTCAATGATTTTCATCAGTACTTACTTATCAAAGAAGGGACGTAAGTCTATCCAGTACAGATCGCCATGCTCGTAATAGTCTTTTGCCATACTATAGTATATTGTGTTTTGTATTGATTTCTTGGTTAATAAATCATTTGAGTTTTCAGAGTACTCCAATTCGTGAAAATAGTGATTTCACCTTTATCATGAACTAAAATTTTATCAAGGTTGAAATTTTGCACGTTTCAGAGTCATCCCATTAAAAAATTTATTTCAAAAAATATCCCAATACATTATCCTTTTTTGATTTCAAGTTGTTACTTCGATAATTCAACGACTTCTACATGTTTTTAGATTATAAGAAATACATAATTGCAGCTTTCATATTCCTAATTCCGATTTCTGCATACCAGGTTTATCATTTGAAATTTGCCTTTGATTTTGAGCAATTTTTTCCTGAAGGAGATCCAGATTTGGACTTTTTTCAGGCATTTATTAAGGAGTTTGAGACAGATGATAATTTTCTGCTTGTAGCTATTGATAATGAACCGACTGTTTTTGATGAGGCATTCCTAAAGAAGTTTCATCAGTTTACGCTAGAGTTGAGAGATGTGCCACATGTGACTAAAGTGCAGTCGCTGACTACGATGGATTATCCTGTGAAGACGCCTTTTGGGATTAATACAGTACCTATCATACATATGGATCAGCCTGACAGGTATGATTCAGATAAAAAAAACATCCTATCCGACAAACGATTCGTGAATAACTTCATAGCAGCGGATGGTCAATCAATGGCCATTACTGCTCGAACAATCGATGCCATTGGTCTTGATCAATCCAAAGAGATGATGACTGCCGTCAAGGCGCTAAGAGATAAATATAACTTCCAAGAAACTCACTTACTAGGACGAGCATACTTCCAAGACGAATTGGTAGAAATGCAAAAGAATGAGATCGTGATGTCCACCTTTATTTCTGGATTCCTGATCATTTTTATACTTATGCTAATATTTAGAAAACCGATTGGGGTATGGATCGCACTGACGTCTATAGGTCTCGGGTTGCTCTATTTCTTGGCCATTATAGGCTTACTCGGCAGAGAGCTTAATGTTATGGCAGCACTCTACCCTGTGCTCATGCTTATCGTCGGCACTTCGGATGTGATCCACATCATGTCCAAATATGTAGACGAACTGAAACTGGGAAAAGATAAGCGAAGCGCCATGGTGATAACTATAAAACAGATAGGGCTTGCTACCCTATTTACGTCAGTAACTACGGCAATTGGGTTTGCGACTTTGATGACATCTAACGTACGACCCATTAGAGACTTCGGAGCTAATGCCGCGCTTGGAGTATTAGTGGCATACGTTACTGTGATATTTTTCACAACATGTTTGCTTACTTTATTTTCAAAAGAACAGATTATAAAAGAGACTTCTGGGAATGATTTCTGGAATCGATTGATGACTTCATGGTATGGTAAGACATTAGTGCATGGTAAATTGATTACAGGTATTTCTGTCGTATTTGTAGCAATGTGCTTCTATTGGATGAGTCAGATCACGATGAACTACAGTGTTGAAGATAGCCTACCGATCAATGCCCAATTGACAGATGACTTTCTATATTTTGAGAAGAAATATAGTGGGTTCCGTCCTATCGAATTTGCCATCACGGTGAAGGATGATGAGTTGACTGCCGATAGCTATGAAGTGCTGTCTGAAGTCTCCAAAATAGAGGATAAACTATATGAGAACCCAAACTTCAGATCTATCTTAGGAATGACTACCATCTACAAAAGTCTCGAACGAATGAACAATGGGAACAGGGCTGATGCATTCAAGTTCCCTGAGACAGAACGTGACTTCAAAAAATCAAAACGGCTGGTAGAACGAATGGCAGGAAGTGAAGCCTCTGTGATGATTAGTAAGGACAAAAAGAAAACCAGGATTTCGACACGGATAGCCGATATCGGTGCAGAAAGCATAAAGAAGGAAGGAAAAGAGATAGACCAGTGGATCAACGAAAATATCGATACGAGTATGATCAGTGTCAAACGAACTGGCACAGGATTATTGATTGATAAAAACGCCGAGTATATCAGAGATAACCTTTTGCAAGGTCTTTTGATCGCATTGATTTTGGTCAGTCTATTGATGGCATTATTATTCCGAGATTGGAAGATGTTACTAGTAGCACTCGTTCCTAATTTTGTGCCCGTAATATTTGCCGCTGGGTTACTAGGATTTCTCGGCATACAATTAGACGCTGGAGTATCAATCATATTCGCTGTGGTATTTGGTATCGCCGTGGATGACACAATACACTTTCTGAGTAAATACAAGCTGGCTAGAAACGCCAAAAAGACAGTCGAAGAAGCTATAAAAATCACCTTCGAAGAGACAGGGAAGGCAATTACCTTTACGACAATTATACTATTCTTTGGTTTTTTGGTGATGCTGTTTAGCAATCATCCGCCTTCAGTGACCGTGGGGATGTTGATCTCTGTGACCTTGGTAGCGGCTTTGATTTGTGATCTGTTTTTACTTCCAGTACTGATGAGGAATGTGTTGAAAGATTAGAGTATTATTTTTTGACTTGTTGAATTTTTGAGTGAAAATATAACATATGAGCTGAAGGTCTTTGACCTTGCAACTGTTTATTTATTGATATTTTATAGGAAATTCAACTGAAATAGCGCTTCACTCTTCAACCAAGGCCAAAAAATACTTTCACTAGTAAAGATGAGATGTAACGGAACACGAGAGTAGCGGATCACAGATCTTCGCTTACGCTTCAGCTCAATGATCCTGACACTTCAAGACAATAAAAAAGCCTTAGTATGGCACCTGAACTTCTGTATTAATCGTATTTTTTATTAGAAATGGTTAGAATACTTTTTCCAATATTGTACGTATATGTTTGCAACGTTTATTCGTTCTTAGAGATATTAAGACCAACAAAAACTAACTATCATCATGAAAAACCTACTATCAATTCTATGTATTTTATTTACCATTCCTGCATTTGGACAGTATGAGTATTTTGCAAATATAGAACAGAATGAAGTGTATGATAATGTTAGTTTATTGGGCAGTAATTGTGGGCCTAGGCTGCAAGCTTCGTTTAAGACATTTAGACTCTCAGGATTTGGAAATAATAACATTAACTATGGCTACTTATCTTATGACCAACCCATCAATCTTAAAAATGGTGACTATATAGGTATCGGTGGGCGAGTGCTTCAATACAAAAGTACATTAATTGATAACAGATCAGGCAGTATACTAACCTCTTACAATAAACAGGTGTCTGATAAAAATGGCACAAAACAATTTCTCTCTTTAGGTGTAGGGTTTACATTATCTCAGCAAACAATCTCTCAGGATGATCTACGATGGCCTAGCCAAATAGGACCTGACGGATTTGACCCTGATCTTCTAGGCGAGTCATTTAAGGGAGATTTCTTTTATCCAGGAATCGAGATAGGGATATCCTATTCGTTGATAAAGAGTAAAAAAGAGTACATGAGAGCTGGGGTTAGCATAAAGGATATAAATGAACCTAACATATCATATTTAGGATCAATTACGACAACTACGCCTTCCACTATTATTCTATCAGCGATGGGAAGCACCAAAGCTATGGACGATCTATATTGGCAGCCACAAGTAAGACTGCATAAAGTACAAGACCTGACTAATATATCCATTGTCAGTAACTTTAAACTATCGATAGGCGATAAATCAAATGGTGTAATCATCGGTGCTGGATATGCTAATAACAAAATATTCAGTCTTAATCTAGGAGCAGACCTAGGCAGACTATCAGGTATCTTTTCTTATGATTTCAATTTGAATTCTGACATTGCAGTTATTGTAAATCCAAGCTTAGAATTTGGATTAGGGTATAGATTTTGTGATTGATTTTGTATCTTTAGCGAATAACTATAGTCCTCATCAATGCAGAAAAAAGCAAGCGACAAACATTTCATAAAAAAACCTACTTATATTGGTGGGCTCAAGGCAATGAGAGAATTCTTAGATAAAGAAATTAAATATCCTGAATCAGCTCTTGAAAATAAAACTGAAGGTACTGTCTATCTCAAATATGAAATTGACTATAAAGGAAATGTTATATCATCTCGAGTACTCAGTCACTTAGGCCATGGTTGCGATGAAGAAGCACAGAGAATAGTATCAAAACTCAAGTTCTATGTAGGAAAGAATCCTAGAAAGATGAGGATCAAGTTTACTAAATCGATAAAAATTAATTTTCGATTACCAAAAAAGAAAGTTGTAAAAGCACCAACAAAGCCAAGACTGATAGTACATAATGAGCCAAATAAGGTAGAAAAAATTGTTTATACGGTAACCTCCACTCCTAAAAAGACTGAGAAAAAAAAGGATACAGGAGGATATAGTTATTCTATTAAGTATTGAGCATTAATAACAGATCATAATTACCTTGGCTATTGTCGTTTTCATTAAATTTAGATCCACTTATTATGAGAATCTTTATATTATCTTTTTCTCTTTTGCTAATAATCACCAGCTGTTCTACGACAAAAGTCATTCAAGATGAAGCTCCAACATTATCAGTCAAAGCAAACTTACTCGCCCAAAAATACATCATAGTAGACGGCCATGTTGACTTACCCTATCGATTGAAAGTGAAGAACTTCAGATTAGAGAAGGAATATGTAGGTATTCCTGTACAATCCGACAAAGGGGATTTTGATTTTGTAAGGGCTAGAAAAGGAGGACTAGATGCACCGTTTATGTCTATCTACCTTCCCGCTTCAAAACAAAAGGAAGAAGGAGCATCTAAAGCGCTTGCTGATACGCTCATCAATATGATAGAATATATTGCGCAAGAGAATGACGATAAATTCATGATCGCTCATAATCCTCAAGATGTAGAAAAAGCATTTGCAGAAGGTAAAGTTGCCCTACCTATGGGTATGGAAAATGGGTCAGGAATAGAAAATGACCTTGAAAATATCGCTTACTTTAATAAAAGAGGGATATCCTATATCACATTGACACATTCTAAGGTGAACTTGATTTGTGATTCTTCATATGATACTATCCGCACATGGAATGGACTGAGTCCGTTTGGTGAGGAAGTGGTCAAGGAGATGAACCGTGTAGGTATCATGATTGATATTTCTCATGTCTCTGATAGTACATTTTGGGATGTGATGAAGATTACAACTTTGCCAGTAATAGCTTCTCACTCATCTGCAAGGAGGTTTGTCCCGAATTTTGAGCGAAATATGGCGGATAATATGATTACAGAAATGGGAAGAAATGGTGGTGTTATCATGGTTAATTTTGGCTCGACATTTATAGATGGTAATATCACAATAGAAAGAAATAAAAGAAGAGATGCATTGAGTAAGCTTCTCGATGATAAAAATGTAGAAGGGGAAAGTGAAGAAGGAAAAACGATAATAAAGAAATTTGAAGCGGAATATCCAAACATATACAGCGACGTACAAAAAGTGGTAGATCATATTGACCATATAGTCAAATTAGCCGGAGTTGATCATGTTGGATTTGGTTCGGATTATGACGGTGTAGGGGATAGTCTACCTACTGGGCTAAAAGATGTATCGGATTACCCAAATCTCTTAGAGGAATTGCTCAAAAGAGAATATTCTGAGGAAGATATTGCTAAGATCTGTTACAAAAACCTGTTCCGAGTTTGGAATGCTGTGGAGAAGGCCGGTATATAATACATAGACTTTATTACGTTTTGTATCCATATACTATATCCCAGGATATTAAAATAGCCTATACTGTAAAGTGATAGAGAATTCGAGATAAAGAAACTTAGAGAATCGCACTCATGTTGATCTCCGATTGCCTATACACATCTTTAAAAAATCATGCTTTATCAATAGGATCCTAACTAATTCTGCCTATTGTTTCGTTATTCCGCCAGAATTTTCATTCTAGCTAATATTTGATCAACTGGATGTAATTTTCATTATCATCATCAAAGACGGCTTCGTATCCCCAATCCGTTTGGGTGAGATCCTTCTTGAATTTCACGCCTTTTAACTTCAATTATTTTACCGTTTCGGCTATATCTTCAGAGCTGAAAGAAATGATAGGTAGCCCCAACTCATAGATCTTCATTTTATATTCTTTGGCGATTGGGATACCTCCTAATTCTGAAGGTTCTAAGAGGATGGTGGCTCCATCTCTAGCAAGCGATGATTATACTATTGCTAGATAGTTTTTTGGATAATACATCACTTCTTCGAAACCTAATACTTCAGTATAATATTGAAATGCTTTTGAAAGATCTTCGATCAATACACTTACCATCGCGATCTTCATTGGGTGTTTACTCATTGCCATAATTTTGGATTATATGAGGAAGAACATTGTCGATGTAGCAAGATATTTTATAAAATCAAAGTTTTATAATCCCCCCAAACACAACATTATACTGAGAATAGAAGAAATTTTGACTTGCTTTATCAATTTTAGAATTTGTAGTTCTTACATCTGGCAATCCTATGAATCCTCCTTTAACTTCAGATTGAATAAAGAACTTATCATAAAAGGTGACATTTATACCGACCATTGCACCTAGACCATAACCTGCCAAATGAAACTTATCATATCTTTCATTTCCTAATAAAGTGGTATTTGTTCTTGGAATCAAAGCTCCTATTCCGAATCCTTCTTTAAGGCTGACTGCTATTTTATTTCTTTTGATGATTTTGTCAGTGTGTCTTATCTCAAAATTTACATAATTCAAGCCGTCGGTATGTTCAAACTGAAGAAACCCTTCTTTTATAGTTATCTTGTCATCATTGTATTGTCCATCATATATAGATTCAACATTGTTGATATAACCAGATATTCCTACCTCTTGATTTTGCCGAACAACATATTTCATATGATCTACTCCAAACGAGATATCCCAGTTTTCTCTGAAGAAATACCCAACTCTAAAGTTGTATTGTGGAATTGTAAATTTTTCAGGATGAAAATATGTTTCTAGTGAAAAATCAGCTTGTTTATCATCTGCGACTGCATCTTTAAGCGTAAAATCATAGCCCGCTCCACTAAAATGAATATCAGACTTACTAAAGCTATCCCAATTCCAACCCCAATACACATATATACTTTTCTTATTGGTACGTTCATCTGTTTGAATTTCAGACTGACTAAAAGCAAAATGTACAGTTAGCAATAGAAGACTTAATAAGAGGATTTGTTTCATTGAATTATAGTTCTACTTTTTATCGAACACCGATTCTAATTTATTAATTCCTCGACCGCCACTTTCGCAGACTGAGCTGCTGTACGCACTGAGACCCAATCCTCACCTTTTGTATCTGCTCCGCCAGCAAAATATATTTTATTAGCTACAGACTCCCCGCGTTTTCTCACCGTTTGTGAATCGGCATTGTTAGTCATATAACCACCTTTGATGAAGGGCTCATTATTCCAATTTTGGGTAATATGTTTTATATAATTAGGTGTTGCTTGGCCTACATAGATTGTATCCAACTCATCTAGTATAAAATCTCTCAATTCGTCACCAGATAGTGATATGTAATCAGACGCAGGTTTTCCAACTGTAAGTAATCCAATTATATTCTTGGAAGTATTTTGCCCAATAATAGCATTATAATAGATCTTTTCTCCGTCAGAAGAAGGAGTAATCACAAACTCTTTCTCGTCATCATAAAATTTATCTGATAACTCAAAAAATGCTTTAAAACCCTCCCAAATTGTTGTGCTTCCTATTGCTTCCAACTTATCCTGTGGTAAGTTTGGGGTGAACCTTACATCTCCATCCTGCAGAATTTTCAAAGGAACACTGACGACTGCTTTATCCGCTACATATTCTCCATTTTGAGTACTTATGATAATCCGATCTCCTGAGTAATCTATAGACTCAGCTATTGTGTTGAAGACGATTTTATTAGAAATTGAGGGCACTATGAATTCTTCAAAAAAACTGAACCAAGACGAATTAACAAACTTACGATCAGGAGAATCTGCAATAGTCTCAACATCAACGGAAATTGAAGAATCATTAACTATTTCCTGAAAAATACTAGTATTCGTTTCAAGCCACTCGGCTCCTAATAAAATTGGAAAATCTGCAAACTCATTATTAATTCTCATCCTACCGCCATAGATAGAAGAAGCTTCTAGTGCTATGTCAAGGACAAATTGAGGGGTGTATTTGATCTATTTTAAACCTGTGCTGCGTTAGATATTCTTTCATTTAGCCCGCTAAAATCAAGAATATCTGCCTTGCCCAACCTTAAAATTCACTCAAATCCAGCCCATCACTTATCGCTTGACACAGCACTAGTATTTCAAAATCGATTCCTAATTGTTGAAGCAAGTATCCTGTAGAAAGCCCTCCCGCTCCAGCTCCGATTATGGTCACTTTCCCAGAGAATCCATCACCAATTTCTTCATCATCTTCATTACATGAGATCAACGACGTTTGAAGAGGGATACCAACTCCAAGGATTCCACATATTTTTATAAACTCACACCTTTTTATCCAAATTATACTTTTGTATTATGGCAAGGTAATGGGAAGTGATTAATAGTAATAACCAGTTCACATTTTATCAGGTGCCATTCATTTTAATTATCAAAAATAGCTTTTCTCCTCAGAATCGATTCTTCTATCATGTTTATATATAATTTCTGATTTTCCTTTAGATTCTTTAAATCCCACATTTTATTGATGTAACGGACTAATAGATCTCTGTATAGGTTAAACTTAGGGGTTTTCTCTTTCTCTTTTTCTTTAATAAAGTATTCTTGTTTATACCCTTCCCAAAAGCTTTTTAAGAATCTATGTTCAAAATTTTCTTCCTTACGCACTGATAGAAAGTCTTTTGCATAATAAACAACTGGGCTAAATCTTTTTTTGAGGTACTAGAGTTATCTTTGGAAGAATAAAGATACCTAGAAAGATGGTAAAGAGAAATGAAAATAAGGATGAGGAAGAAGAAATACTATACCGTACATTATTAAGTTTCCACGTACCGTCAAGTAACTTGGCTTAAATTAAAGGATGTAAGAAATAAACCAGATTGCTGGGAGCTAGTACTAGAAGAGCGAAAGGAATTAATTCCAGATCAGTTGAATGGAGAAGAAACGATACTTGATGGATTTTATAATGAATTGAACGTACTGTAACATTCATTATCAACAAAGAAGATTTTTTTGATAATCCGCCGTCGTCGCTGGAAGCCGAAGGGCGGAGGGAAGCACTACAGTAATCATTACAGTAATCATTACAGTAATCATTATGAGCTTCATGCCAACGGGGCTAAAATAACTCAAGAATTTGTGGAATTTTTAAAAGGAGTCGATTGAGCGACTTCCTACCCACATAGCCACGTTGCTGGATTTTGGCATTTGATACCAAAGACACTCAGTCATTGGTATCAAAACTGCATTAGTCACTATAAACAAGATACAATGTATGGCGATTTTGCTGGACA
>JBLHWH010000074.1:0-28680 GCA_047628935.1 Halioglobus sp.
AGGCACTTATCATGAGTGGCCGCACTGGTAAAATGAATGAAACTTGGTGCTGTTCTGTCTGCATCTATTACTGTATGAGCCTTAATTCCTCCTTTTTGTTTACCATCTATACGCTTGCGACCACTTGTCTTTAAGATCTCTTTGAAAAGCCCAATTGTTGTGGAATCAGCTAATTTTAGTCCTTTGGGTAGTTTATCAAGATTTCCGCTGTCCGACAAAAGTGATCCATATTTTTCATAGAGGCTTTGGTAGATAGCTTCGAATACAGCACTACTCCGATTCATGTTTCCGTCTGATATAGTCGATCGTTTTGGAGTATAATCAATCCCTAAGTGATTTAATCTACCTTCACAAGCCATCATACTTGTTGATAACTCGCGCAATGTCACGCAGTTACTCAGACAAGCAAACATCATCGTTACCAAATGCTTATAGGTCTTGAATTTCTTATAGTAGTGATCACTCTTCTGTTCTGTAGCTATAGTGGCTAATTTGCCCTTATCTAGCAAAATGACTAGTTGAGAGAAAATCGGCTGTCCGCTAAAATGTGTACTTTTGTTCATGATTCGATTTTGTTGGTCGTACTTCAAAATTAATCATTCTGGACGAGGCTTTGTCTCGTCCTTTTTTTATTTTAATCGGACACCACTAGATAATATATTCAAAAAAGGATCAAATTTGGATTACACTCAAGAAGGATCATTAGATGATGATGAAATCTCACTTAACTCAGTTCAGATTATATTTGATGGTGAATTGGAACAATTTAAGTTTATTAGAAATGCAAAATATAAGAAGTTTGAATTAGTTTCTAATAATAATTTGGAGTGAAAGGAATAGGTGGTCATATATCCTAATATTGTAAGTCAAAATAGTATTGTAATCTATAGAATAGGAGGTGTTGAGTTTGATAATATTAAAATAATCGATCTCACTGAGCAGACAATTGCGTACAAAGTTGTAGTGAATAAAGCTAATCTTTATTTTAATGCTCCAAACATGGCTGGCATATATTTCGTACAATTATAAAATGGTAAAACACCAGTTACTAAAGTGGCTAAGTTGATTGTAAATTAGAATGCAATTAGATAATATATTTAAAATGGGTTAGCAGAAGATTCTGTGAGGCCATTTTTATTTCAATGTATAAATAATAGGACGCTAATCTTTTCTATTTTTACACTACCAAATTAAATTGATACCAAATGAAACAACTCATAGAATGCGTACCTAACTTTAGTGAAGGGCGTGATATGTCTATTATCAAACAGATAACGGATGAAATAGAAAAAGTAGACGGAGTGAAATTGCTTGATGTTGATCCTGGGAAAGCAACCAATAGAACAGTGGTTACCTTCGTAGGTGAACCAAAACAAGTGATCGAGGCGGCATTTCAAGCAATTAAAAAAGCTAGTGAAGTCATAGACATGAGTAAGCATAATGGTGAACACCCTAGAATGGGAGCTACGGATGTGTGTCCGCTTATACCTATATCGAATATTACGCTTGATGAAACGGCAGAGTACGCAAGACAACTGGGAGAACGTGCTGGTGCGGAATTGGATATTCCTTTCTACCTGTACGAACATGCTGCTGCAAAAAAAGAAAGGCAAAATCTTGCCACAGTTCGGTCAGGTGAGTACGAAGGACTTAGTGATAAGTTGGCAGACCCGAAATGGAAACCAGATTTTGGGCCTGCAAAGTTTAATGCAACGGCAGGCGCAACAGCGATAGGCGCAAGAGATTTCCTAATCGCATATAATGTAAATCTCAATACAACTTCTGTAAAAAGAGCCAACTCTGTAGCATTTGATATCAGAGAAAAAGGAAGAATAAAAAGAGAAGGAAATCCGATCACGGGTAAAATAGTGGTAGACAAAAAAGGAGAACCTGTACGAACAAAAGGGAAGTGTAAATCCGTAAAAGCTATCGGATGGTTTATAGATGAATATGGTCTTGCTCAAATATCAATGAACATCACAAATATCAATCATACTTCACTTCACAAGGCATTCGAAGAATGTAGAAACAGTGCGAACAGAAGAGGGATGAGAGTGACAGGCTCAGAATTGGTAGGATTGGTGCCGAAGAAGGTCATGATAGCCGCTGGGAAATATTTCTTAGCACAGCAAAATCTATCTACAGGTGCATCCGAAACAGCTATTATCGATTGTGCTGTGAAGTCTCTCGGACTTAATGATCTTGGGTACTTCGATCCTAAGAAAAAAATCATTGAGTACCTGTTGGAAGAAGATTCTAAGAAGTTAGTAGATATGTCACTTACTGAATTTGTCGACGAGACCGCTTCTGACAGTCCTGCACCTGGAGGTGGAAGTATCTCTGCATATATGGGCGCACTAGGGGTTTCTCTAGGTACTATGGTGGCTAATCTTTCTGCTGGTAAGAAAGGATGGGAGGACAAATTGGACTTCTTCAGCGAAATGGCAGAAACAGGTCAAGCTTTAAAAGACAAGTTACTACAGCTAGTAGATGAAGACACAGCGGCGTTTAACAAAATTATTGATGCAATCAGAATGCCTAAAACTACAGAGTCAGAAAAAAAGGCTAGGTCGAAAGCCATGGATGACGCTACTAAGTATGCAATTAATATCCCTTTAGAAATAATGAGTACTTCACTATTATCTTACGATTTCTTGAAGGTAATGGCACAAGAAGGTAATCCAAATTCTGTATCTGATGCGGGAGTAGGGGCACTTGCTTGCAGAGCCGCCGTACATGGAGCATATTTAAATGTGAAAATCAATTGTGCAGGTTTTAAGGACGGAAAATTCGTTACTAAAACATTAAAAGAAGCTGATAAGATGTTGTTACAATCTGACAAGAACTGTGAAACTATTATTAAGATTGTTGATAAAGTGATAGGTTAAAGCATTGATTACCGTCTCTGTGAAGACTTGACTTCTCGGTTTTTTTTTTTGAATGTCTATTTGAAAACTATATTGAAGTCTTGTGCTTATACTTATCATTAAGTCGGTTTTGAAGTAGACTATTACCAATAAATAGTGTAAAATGAATAGAAAAGAATTTATAGGGAAATTAGGAATTGGGGCAGCATTTGTTCTTACATCTACTTGTTTAGGAAGTTGTACTAGGGATAGTGCAGACCCAATCAAGGATTTGGATTTTATGATAGATCTTACCCAAAATAAATTTATTGAGTTGAACAACTTTGGGAGTTATATCATCGAGAATCAAGTTGTAATAGCTAGAAGTAATACAGGAGAATATCTTGCTGCAACGCTTATTTGTAGTCATGAGCAGTTATCTCAGATCACATATAGTGATACTGAAGGTGCATGGTTATGCACTGCACACGGTGCATTGTTTAAAGAAGATGGGGAAGGTATAAATGCCAACGGGAGTAAAGGTCTTCAGATATTCAGTACTGAGGTGAATGGTGATTTACTTAGGGTGTTTAGTTAATAGAAAAAAGACGTCTAACTTGAAGTTAGCCCTGAAAAGAATGTAAATAAAATTCTGAATGCTTGATTTTAATATCAGTGTAATACAATAATCTTTTGTGCCAAAGTGTTTTAACCTACGAAATGTTTTTATTACAAACTAAAACTTCTATATGAAGCACAGCTACACTGAAGAAATTTTAATTCAACTTATTTACGGCGAATGCGACATTTTTGAAAGATTAGAAATTGAAGATTCGTTAAAAAATGATCTTTGCCTAAGAGAAAATTATGATGAACTCTACAAGAGTTATCATAAGTTACCCAGAGTAAAGTTTGCTCCCAAAACCTCTACTATCAATAATATATTGATGTATGGTAAAGGAACGCTAGAAGCAATGTGTTAATTACGCATTCTAAGAGTTGATAAAAAAAATAGGCCTGAAGCAATCGCTTTAGGTCTTTTTTGTGTCATGTAATACTAATTCTGCTTGAAAATCACTGTTTCTTGCAGAAGTCAGATGAACAAATCTCGTATATATTTAAAGTGAGACCGCTTTATTCTGCGTTAAAATACGCATTATCGCTATGTATAGAGTGCTGTAAACAGCGTACGTGTGAGTGATATTTCAAATTCACTATTGCTATAATTGCGTTTTTTGTACGTGCGTTTGCTTCACAACGTGCGTTTTCTGCGAAAGCCACACCTCTCACCATCATTCGTACCACACGTTATTCCCTTAAATCTAAAGTGACATTCTCAAACAGAATTGATATAATAAGGTAAACCTCAATATAAATTAAAAAAAGGGCTGTCAATTCATGAATTGACAGCCCTTTTTAATTTTCAGTATCTTAGTTTTGAACTTTTATTTTAATTTAGTTAGTACATTTATATTTTTCATATATCTATGACTCTGCTAAATATGACTTATAACTTTGATAAAATAATCGATCGACAAAATACGAATGCACTAAGTGTTGAAGGTTTTAGAGGATATCTATTCGGAGATTATCAAAATCTTGAATTTCCTTTCCCTGATGAGGATCTAATAAAAATGTGGGTTGCAGATATGGAATTTGAAACTGCACCTGAAATAATAAATGGTATAAGAAAAAGATTAGACCATGGGGTTTTCGGATATACGCTATCTTCTGAAGAAAGTTATTCAAATGCAATAGTTGATTGGATCGAAAAGAGACATAAGTATCAGTATAATCATGAGCATATTGTAAGTTCTAAAGGTGTGATTCCAGCTTTGTTTTACCTGATAAAGCAGCTCTGTAATCAAGGAAAAAAAGCTTTGATAATGACTCCCTCATATGCATATTTCAAACATGCTGCTGATGCCAACAATATTGAATTAGAATATACTAAGCTCCTGAATGATAATGGTAAGGTTTATATGGATTTCGAAGATATAAAGGCCAAAGTTTCTGATAAAGAAATGACAACTTTAATATTTTGTAATCCTCATAATCCCACAGGTAGATTATGGACGGCTGACGAACTTAAAAAGCTAGGAGATATTTGTTTTCAAAATGAAGTAACCATCATCTCTGACGAAATACATTGTGATCTGGTAAGAGAAGGGGCATTATTTACACCTTTTCAAAAGGTGTTTCCCAATTCTGATCAAATTGTAACGTGTATTTCAGCAAGCAAAACATTCAATCTTGCAGGTATGTTTTTGTCTGCTACAATCATCCCAAATGATGAACTTAGAGATCAATGGTTATCTGATCATCTCCAGATTCAAAATCCGCTGAGTATAGCGGCCTATCGAGCTGCGTATACAAGCGGAGGGCCATGGCTTGAGTCACTTACTAAGTATATAGATTCAAATTTTGAGGAAGTTGACAATTTTATTAAAAAAAGATTGCCCAAAGCAAAGTTTAATATACCTGAATCGACATACTTGGCTTGGATCAATGTCGAAGCATATTTTGAAAATAGTGATGTAGAAGATTTGACTTTATTTTTTGCACAAAAAGCCGGAATACTTCTTGAAGGCGGCAATATGTTTGTGGATAATGCAGATGGCTTTATACGGCTGAATCTTGCTTGCCCTAAGATCAGAGTATTGGAAGGTATGGAGCGTATTGCTAGTGTTTTAACTGAGGATGCAATCTGAAGTTGCTTTTTGTTTAGGTTTTGATGGTGTATAATATTTCTAGCAATTGCTATAAAGTTATTCAAAGATAACTTCCATTTTATAATAAAAGAAGCTTAAGAGTATTATATAATGTAGATTAACTAGGCTTATTTTTAGCTAGTCTACAGGATTAGGGGTTACAATTGTTGGTGTCACGGCTACACGAAAAATCTTATGCAAAAAAGCGATTTTCTAAATCACAAATAAATTTCGTTTTTTACTATAGAAAAAAGTGTGCTCGTTTATAATCAATATCCATTCGTCGTATTAAGTCTTTGATTCTTTAAATTAAAGATAATTCTCTTATATATATTAAGAGCTATATAAAGATTATTGCTTTATATGTGAAAATATTAATCTACAACCTAGTAGAGTGCAGTAAATAATTGGTAGATCAAAAATCTATTCAGTCACTAAATGTCACGTGAACTCTCATAATTTGAGTCCAAATCTGAGACCGACTGAATATGATTTACTAACCAATAAATACTCAAGCTATGATAGAATTAATTATTCTTATCGTTAGTTTCATTATCGGGAAAGACGATATGATCTAGGATAAACCAATATGTAAAACGAATAATAAACAATAAAACTGGCTCGGAGAAATCTGAGCCTTTTATTTTTAAAATGTCTTTTTTTCGATCATCTTATTATGAAACCACCTTTTGTCATATATGGATTCTAAGCTATTCCAAGTATGATTTATTTCATCTTTGCTATCTTTTTGAAGAATCATTTTTAGGATTCTTGTGGAAGGTTTGTAGGCAATAAAGGATTTATATGGAATACTTTTTTCGTATGTTCGAAGAAACCTTAGGAAACTACTTATCGGAACTAAGACAACATCGGCTGCATTATAATTGTTTTCAAAATGAACCTTGATTGTAAGCCATTTAGCTTTGGGTTTTATATCTATCTTTCTTGTTTTTAATGATCTTAACCTAATTAATACAGAGCTATAATTTTTCAAAAAAAATCAATATTTGCATGTCCGATTTGTGCTATAGAGTATTCATTTGATTTGCTGACCTTGCTTGCATATTCTGTGGCAAATTCTATAGCCCAATTTAACTCTTTTGATTTGCAGGCAACAGTAATAACATTCAGGTATTTTTGTAAATTTAGAAATTTATTTAATCCAATAGTATTACTATCTACTGCAAACTGGTAGAGCTCTAATAATTCGGGAGTACGTTGTGGTGAATACTTGCTTGTTTGCCTCGTCAAATAAATTATAGAATAGGCTACCATCATATATTTTAAAAAATCGGAATATTGTAGAAAGTTATCACTTTTCATCAGGTTTGATAAGTATTGATATGCTGGTTCTTCACCGTTATTCATTAACAGTAGTTGATCTACAATGTCAACTATATCCGGATCTCTCTCTCTCTCTCTCTCTCTCTCAGAATAAAAGGCATAAAATTCTAATTTTGCAGAATATTTATCTGGGAGGGTTTGGTTTCTGTTTTTTATTTCTAGTAGAATTATTTGATTAATCGATAGTAATTTTTTTTCTGAAGAAATAGCCTATAATATGTGACTCTTTTTATAAAGAACTTCCATTTGAATATGAAAGAAGCATACTGATTTTACATTACACCCTATCCTTTTAATTTGAAGTGACTTTTTTAGGGCAAGCGCATCTAAGCATTGTGATTTTTTATAATATGTTATCTTTCTGAAATGGAAGGTTACAAACAAGAATAATTTGATCAAGTTTGAGACCCTCGAGTACAAGATCGATGTCTACACGAGCTATCGGATATATTATTTATTGCATTATGTACATTAATATCTAACGGCGAAGATATCATAGATGTGGTTTATTTTGCTGTAGAGTGAGAGGATTGGCTGCAATAAATCCTCGAATTATCTCATGGTATTCCATCAGAAGGTACTCTTGGAGGAGTATTGCAAATAATTGATTACGAAGCACTTAGAGAAATTTTAGTTTTGCAATGAAGTGCTATATGGGATAACTACAAGGATGAATTAATATCAATTGATGGCAAGAAATTGAGTGGCAGTTCACCCACAAGTCGAGGGAATATGGGTCTCTATATTCTTAATGCTGGGTTAGCGTAAATGGACTATGCATAGGACAGAGTAAAGTAGAGGGTAAAAGTAATGAGATAACGGCTATTCCAGAGCTTTTAGAAAAGCTAGAAGTCAAGGGAAGTATTATCAGTATTGATGCAATAGATTGTCAGGTTGAAATAGCTAGCAAAATAATAGATAAAGAAGCGGATTATTTATTGAGTGTTAAAAGGAATCAAAAAGATTTACATGAAGAATTGAAAGAAAGCTTTTCTTTCTTGCGCTCGATTGACCATGCCGAGTAATGGGAGTATGACCATGGAAGATATGAAACTAGAAGTTGTAAGCTATGTATCGGCTCAAGAAGCCTTAAGTCTAAACCTTCAAGAAAAATGGACAGAAGCTAAAACTCTGGATGGAAATACAGGCGACAAGAGTAATGTTGAATACAACTACCACATCATCATGGTATTATATAAGCAGTCAGAACGGACTAAATGCCATGAGATATAATACGATGATCAGAAATCACTGGAGTATCGAAAATCAGCTGCGTTGGCATCTGGAAGTAACATTTAGGGAAGATGCTAGCAGAGTAAGAACTAAAAATGCACCAATCAACCTAAACATACTTTGAAAAATTGCACCACAAAAAATCAAGCAATTTGATGATAAAAGTAGTCTCAAAAAAAGAAGATTTAGGGCCTCGCTAAATATTGACTATTTAACAAAATTGCTAATTGTTTAAGTTTGATGCGGTTGCCCTAGACTTTTTAGAGTTCTAAGTGTTTTCCCTTAGTGAAAAATAGGTAAAACACCTGACAAAAGTGAATTCTGATTAAACTAGCTTTGTTGTTTGGTGTAATTTCGACTTACAAAGTAAATTCAGAATGTGGAACAGCAGCTAAAAATCATTTATGAGGTTAAGATAGTTCTTGCAATTATAGTTGTGTTATTCATGACTTTTAAAGGGGACGGCCAAATCAATGCGGACTTTTCTTCAGCTAATCTAAGTGCCTGTAATACATTGCAAGCAACTTTTTTTGATCAAAGTACTAGTGCTGAAAGTATAATTGATTGGTCATGGGATTTGAATGGTAATACATCATCAGAACAAAACCCAGGTGCATTATTTACAGATCCAGGATCAATTACTATTTGCCTTACCGTTACAGATGTTAATGGCAGTTCTGATACAGAATGTAAAGAGGATTATATTACTGTATTTCCAAATCCAGTTGCAGAATTTGCAATTGATAATATAGAAGGTTGTGTGCCAGTATTGGTTAACTTCTCCGATAATTCTTCTTCCCAAAACGGTAACATAGTTTCATGGTTATGGGATGTAGGAGGTTCAGCTGGGGTGTTATCACAATCTTCTCTGGATGATTTTGGTTCAACTTATGCTATCCAAGGATCGTATACAGCTAGTCTTACAGTGATAGATGAAAAAGGGTGTACAACAACTACGACCAAACCTAATGCAGTAGTAGCGTCGGCACTTACTAGTCCCGATATAGAAATAGAATTAACCCCATCATGCGATCTTCCGTGGGAAATTAACTTTACCAACCAAAATGCCGATCCTTTGATATCGTATACTTGGGATTTTGGTAATGGAGATACATATCAAGGAGTACAACCATCACCGATTACATATACAGACTTAGGGGTGTATGATATCACACTTTTTATGGAATCAGGTGATTGTAGAGACACTATATTGTTAAGTAACTTTGTAGATACTAATTCTCCAGCTGCATTTGAATATAGCCCTGCGGTAGTTTGTCAAAACAACCCAGTACAATTTACAGATATCTCTCTAAACGGAGCTGATCAAGTTTTTTGGAATTTTGGAGATGGGTTTACTTCTATAGACCCTAACCCCGCACATAGCTATAATTCCGCAGGCTGTTATGATGTCTCATTGATTCGGACTGTAGGGAGTTGTATTGATACAGTAATTATTTCTTGTGTGAGTGTACTGGAATCACCATCGGTTTCGTATGATATTACCAATCAATATACATGCAATTTACCAGCGGATATTATATTACATGCCGAGTCTCCAGCATCTGGCAACATTTTCTGGCGGTTTATTGATAATTCTTCTGTTATAAATTATGACTCCAATGATGTTGCTATCACAATTATTGAATATGGATCATACTTAGCAGTTTTAGAATTCGTAGCTACATCTGGCTGTACAACATTCATTGATTCTATTCCTATTGAGGTAGGGCCATTTGAAGTAAATATGCCCTTACAGAGTATTGATGGCTGCGTTCCACTTACATTTACCTTAATCGATAGCATATCGTCCAATGTGGATATTGCTTCATATAATTGGTCAATAGGAGACCCGTTTCTTTATAGTAGTTCGGCAAGCAATCCTACATTTACTATCCCAGATACTGGAAAGTATGATATTCAATTGATTGCAGAAAACATATATGGATGTATAGACACAATAAATATTGAAGATTATATTCAAGCTGGTAATATGCCAATTGTCAATTTTGAAGCAACCCCATTGATAGCTTGTGTAGAACAATCTATATCATTTACAGATTTGTCCTCTGAATATACCAATGCTTGGGAGTGGTATCTTGAACAAGGACTGTTTTCTGAAGAACAAAACCCTCTTTCCATTTTTCCTAGTCCAGGAGTATATGATATCGCGCTGTATGCTAGTCATAATGGCTGCACTGATTCCGTGAGACTTAAAGACTACATTACTATTCTTGAACCTGTTTCTTCATTTTTAGTAACATATAATTGTGATGATCCATATACTGTAAATATCGAAAATCGAAGTATTGGTTATGATTCTTTATTATGGACTTTGCATCTTTCCGAAACAGATAGTATTATTTTCACTGATTCTATATTTGGAGACTATACATTACCAGATAGAGGTTATTATCCTATTTCTCTTTATAGTAAAAGCTTTGATACAGGATGCGAACATTTAAAAAATGATACTATAATAATTGTAGACCCTATAGCGTCATATGTAGTTGATACATTGAGAGGTTGTGCTCCATTTTCGATTGAAATAGGAAATTTTTCTCAGGATGCATTTTCTTATGAATTTATTTCTGATGTAGCGAATATAGATTCTATTTTCAATGAAGAACCAATAGTAACATTTACGGAAGGAGGAGTGCTAAATGGTCCATTATTAATCATTACAGATATACACGAATGTAGGGACTCTTTTCAGCTATTTGATAGTATACAAGTAAATAAATTGGAAGCTGTTATAGATTTTACGGATGTGATTTGTGTACCTGACGATGCCGAATTCAATGATCAAAGTACAGCAGGTCTGGCCAACATTATTGCTTGGGAGTGGTTAGTGGAGCCAGTAGGTTTTATATCAAGTGATCAGAATACGTCTCTTTATATTGATTCTGTAGGTTTGTATGATGTACTATTTAAGGTCGAAGATGATTGGGGATGTATGGATAGTATTACTAAAGCTATACTAGCGGTTGAGATTACTCCAGATTTTACCTATGATTCGTTGGGCTGCTCTTGGGCTCCTATCAAATTTACCCCTATGGGAGATAATGGAAATACAGTCACTTATGTTTGGGACTTTGGAGATGGAAACAATTCAGACATTAGAAGTCCTAATTATACATATCCGACAGAGGGGACTTACTCAGTCTGCCTTACTATGATAGATATTAGAGGATGTGATAAGACGATATGTAAAGACAATATTGTAAATATATCCGACCCAGTAGCGGATTATATTGGTGATCCGCTAGTAGCTACTTGTCCACCATTATTGACTAATTTCGAAAACCAATCTACGAACGCATTTATCTATACTTGGGATTTCGGTGACAATAGTGGAAAATCTACAACGGGTGCGCCAAGCCATGTTTATACCTCCCCAGGCAGATATGATGTAACCTTGATTGCAACATCAACACCAAATTGTTCTGACACATTGTTGCTTCCCGAGTATGTGAAAGTGGAAGGACCCAAAGGAGCCTTTGAGGCTGACATCTCTTCTGCTTGTTTGCCAGTTAGCGTTACACTCAACGCCGAATCAGATGGATATTACAGCTATGTATGGGATCTTGGTAACGGTATATTAGACAGTGTGGAGGGGCTAGTAATTACAGATGAAATATCTTATGTATATACTCAACCAGGTCGATATACTCCCAAGTTGATAATTACTGACAGTATAGGTTGTACGAGGAGTTTCGCGGGTGATCCTATTGAGTTAGATTTGGTCACTTTAGACTTTACGATGGAAGGCGATCCTGTTTGTGGTCCTCCTATGCAGGTCTCATTAGAAAATATTAGCAACGGCACGACTGAAGATGTAGATTATTTATGGCAGATATCTGGTATTGATAACTATGAATCTGTAGAAGAGAATCCATCTTTTGATATTCAGCAATCCGGGCAGTATAATGTGAGCTTAATAGCTAAATACGGTGATTGTATTGATACACTTACTATTCTTGATTTTATGGAAGTGTCCGATATTCCTGATGTCATTTTTGAAATAGAAACTGAAGAATTATGCGAAGATGTAAATGTCACGTTTGTCAATAATTCTATCGTTGACTATGGAGAATTTACTTCCTGGATATGGGACTTTGGTGATGGGTCAACCTCAACGGTGAAGAACCCAACATATCAATACGGAGGATTAGAGAGTCATACAATAACATTAATTGGTATTACCGATAAAGGATGTGAAGCGACATTCTCAGAAAGTTTTGACGTATTGCCAAGTACAGTTGCTACGGTAGGAGATGATAAATTGATTTGTATTGGAGATGAAGTTCAGATTTCAGGAGCTATTGAAAACCTGCTGCCAAATGGGACTTTCTATTGGGAAAATGAGGCTTCTTTAAGTTGCGCAAACTGTCTGTCACCTATTGCTATGCCCGCGGTAACTACTTCTTATATCCTGGTAGGTGTCCATCCGAATGGGTGTGAATCTAGAGATACAATTGAAGTAATTGTTATACCTACTCCTGGCCCTGAATTAGCATTGCAGTCCGATGAAATCATTTGCTTAGGCAGTGAAACAGTTATTAATGTTTTGAATTTCAACCAAGACTACAATTATCAATGGAACACCTCGACCTTGGGACAAGATTGTTATGAAAATTGTCAAATAGTTAACGTAAGTCCAGAAGAAGAGACGACATATTTTGTTAGAGTAATTAACGAATTTGGATGTTTTAAAAATGATAGTATCACTATTGATGTAGAATCTTCTATCGAAGACTTTTTACCTGAAGAAACGGGAATTTGTTTTGGGGAGGAAACAACGATAGGAATAAACGGAGGAAACAATCCGCAATGGGGGATAGATCCAGAATTGGACTGTTTGTCTTGTCCAGACAATACAGTAAGCCCAGTCCAGTCGGCAATATATAATGTAACAGTCCAGTCTGATATTGGATGTTTTTATGAAGACTCTATTTCGGTCATCGTCGTACCTTCCAATAGTGCGGATGCAGGCGAAGTAGGAGATATATGTATAGGTGAGTCTGTCGTATTAACATCTACTGGTTTTGGTACTTCTTTGTGGTCGGCAAACACTACACTTGTTGTGGATAATGAACCATCAATCACGGTGTCACCGAATGAGACACAATATTTCTATCTTAGCATGTCATACTATGTATGCAGTCAGATGGATAGTGTATTAGTGGTCGTTTATGATAAAGCAGATGTTGATGTAATAGGTGATACGATCTGCCTTGGTGAAACAGCTGTTATTTCTGTAAGCGGCAGAGCGGATGGATTTCAATGGTTTGTGGATGGTGAGACTGAAACTTCAGAAAATGTGAATGTGGAGCCAGAGTTTACCGCTCAGTATCCAGTAATCGCCTCCTATAGAACATGTACTCCAGATACGGTAATAGCTACCGTCTATGTTCATCCTCATATTGACTACATAATCTATGAGGACTTTTATAACATATATCTAAACGACCAAATAAATATTCTTCCAGAATACGATTCAGATAGAAATTATACATTCGATTGGCTCCCAATTATTGGATTGGATTGCTCTGATTGCCCTGATCCGATAGTCAAAGGAATAACAGAGTCTTTAGACTATAATGTTTTAGTAGTTGATGAAGAAACAAACTGCGAGATAGATCAGGATATTTCAGTCAGGTTCAATAATGAATGTACCAATATGGTCTTTCATCTTCCTAATATATTTTCTCCAAATAATGACGGGTCTAATGATCAATGGAGAATGTACACCAATAACCCTGAAGAATTTATTTCGATAAGTATTTTTGACAGATACGGGAATTTCGTTTTTCATGCTGATGATATCAATGAAACTTGGGATGGAAAGTACAAAGGTCAAGATGTTACTTTAGGAGTATACGTTTATAAGGTTCGCCTTATTTGTCCTTATGATAGGAATGAATATTATATTTTAGGAGATGTCACAGTGATAAGATAATCATCAAAGCTACGTATCAACTATTATTACTATTATTATAAAACTTATGTTTATTTAATTTTCATTTGTTGGAATGAAACCTAATTCTTGTTCAAGGGTTTATTAGTACGTCTCTATGTTTAGAGCAAGGAATTGGATTAAAATTTAAAAAAAACAAGATAATATGATAATCAAAAAAGGAGATAAAGCACCGGATTTTACTTTGCGTGCTTCAGATACATCAGAAGTAAGCTTAAGTGAATATGAAGGAAAGAATGTAATTTTACTGTTTTTTCCACTGGCTTTTACGGGCGTTTGCACGACAGAATTGTGCGCAATGAGAGATGATATTACTACTTATAATAATATGAATGCCAGTGTTTTGGCTGTTTCTGTGGATTCTCTGTTCTCTTTAGCTAAGTTTAAGGAAGAACAAAAGCTAAATTTTCCACTTTTGTCGGATTTTAACAAAACTGCATCTAGGTCGTATGGGTCTCTATATGAGGACTTTGTGTTGGATATGAAGGGGGTGTCTAAAAGAAGTGCCTTTGTAATCGACGAAAAAGGCATAATTAGGTATGCTGAAGTTTTGGAAAATGCAAGTGAGCTTCCTAACTTTGCGGCTATTAGGGAAACGTTAGAAAACCTAAGTTGATTATTACCAGTAACTCAATTTAATACATGAACACCGACATATTAAATATAGATGTGCAAGAACTCGAAGACGTTATGCTTCTAGAGGATGTAAGCACTGGACAAAAGGCAGAACTTATAGTTTACAATGATGAATTCAATACTTTCGATTGGGTAATCCAAAGTTTCATGGAGGTTTGTTCTCATACATTTGAGCAATCAGAGCAATTATCGTTACTCGTTCACTATAAGGGCAAAGCCACTGTGAAATCAGGACTAATGAGTGAATTAAGACCACTCAAAGATGCGCTTGTTGATAGAGGACTTTCTGCAATTATCGAATCTTTTGTTGATAAATAATTTGTAGTTAATCCGATTATTACGAAATTAGCTAACAATGATTGTTAAACAACAATCATTCAAAAATATAGGCAATGGCTCAAATGTCATTGCCTTTTTTCTGTTACTTGAAGAATATTGAAAGTATACCAGGTAGAACCTAGAAGTCCAATAAATCATATCATAAAATAATCACACCCTACCTTACTATTAATGATAATACTCAATCATAACGACATTATTTTTCCACATCCCGACTTAGCTAGCGAAGAAGGGTTAGTGGCTATTGGTGGTGATTTGAGCATAGATAGATTATTATTAGCATATCAATATGGGTATTTTCCTTGGTTCAACCAAGATGAACCTATACTTTGGTGGCATCCAAATCCAAGATTCGTCCTGTTTACTGAAGACATAAGGATAGCTAAAAGCATGCGACCTTATTTTAATCAAGAGAAATTTAAACTTTCTTTTGATCAGGACTTCGAAGGTGTAATCAATGCATGCGAAAAGATAAAACGTCACAATCAACCAGGAACTTGGATTTCAAAAGATATCAAAGAAGCATATACGGAACTGCATAGAATGGGACTTGCCCATAGTGTAGAGGTATGGGAAGGTGATAAATTAGTAGGTGGTTTGTATGGAGTATCTCTAGGCAAGGTGTTTTTTGGTGAATCAATGTTTAGCCGAGTGAGCAATTCTTCAAAATTTGGTTTGATCAGCTTGGCCGCAGTTTTAAGGAAAAATGGCTATGAAATTATAGATTGTCAGATGCCCAACTCTCACCTCAAAAGTATGGGCGGCAGATATATCAGTAGAAATGTATTCTTAAGTATCTTGCGGGCTAATATCTATGAAGAAACAATTTACGGAGATTGGAATCTACATTTCAACAAATATCCTATACCAGACCTTATAAAGAACGGTCATTAAATTAGTAATGGAGAAAAAATAAGATGGTCATTTCGGGCTAGAGTTATTGTTCTTAGCCGAGGTGCAAAAAGCGGAGTTATGCAGTTTATAATGAGTATTTTTGTAACGAAGAGTAGGGACAAAAGATAAGCATCAAATGGATAAGTTCTTTTTTTAACATTACTTAATGGCTTTCAAATAAAACTTTAAGGGGTACAAACCACTTACAATATTGAAAACACCCCATTCAATGAACTTAGGTTCTCAGAATATAGACAGCAAGGAGACTAATAGAAAGAACATATGATAAAATTCGAAAAATACACCTTGAATAATGGTCTGAGAGTAATCTTTCACGAAGACGATAGTTCCCCTATGGTTGCTGTGAATATTGTATATGATGTAGGGTCCAGAGACGAAGATCCTGAAATGACGGGATTCGCTCACTTATTTGAGCATCTGATGTTCGGAGGCTCAGTAAATGCTCCTGACTTTGATGGTCCGATTCAGAATGCAGGGGGGGAGAATAATGCATTTACAAATACCGATATGACTAATTTTTACAATGTGCTACCTGCAGAGAATTTGGAAACAGCACTTTGGCTTGAATCGGATAGAATGAAACAATTGATCTTTTCTCAGAATGCGCTTGATGTGCAGAAGAAGGTAGTAATCGAAGAATTTAAAGAAACTTCCCTCACTGAACCTTATGGTGATGTGTGGCACTACTTATCAAGTTTAGCTTATAAAGAGCATAGTTACAGTTGGCCAACGATAGGAAAGAAAATGTCACATATAGAAGACGCCGTGCTAACTGACGTAAAGAATTTTTTTAATAAACACTACACCACACAGAATGCGATCTTAGTTATCTCAGGAAATGTAAAGGCTGAACAAGTAAAAGGTTCTGTAGATAAATGGTTTGGTGATATTCTATCTGGACATAAGTATGAGAGAGATCTAAAACAAGAACCAATACAAAATACATTCCGTAGCCAAACAGTCAATGGTAACGTGCCTATTCCTGCGATCTACCTTTCATTTCACATGGTAGCAAGAAATCATGAAGATTACTATGCATATGATTTATTATCTGATGTTCTAAGTAATGGAAGATCATCAAGACTTTATCAAAGACTACATAAAGTAAATCCTATATTCAGCCAGATAGATGCTTATATCTCAGGTACTTTTGATCCAGGTATGTTTATCATAGAAGGGCGGCCGAATATAGATGTAGATATAGAAACGGCCAAATCTGCAATATGGAAAGAACTAGAATTACTCGTTAACGAACCTATCGATAGTCGTGAACTAAAAAAATTACAAAACAAGATAGAAAGCAGCCTAGAATACTCGGAGGTAAACATCCTTCACAAATCTATGAGCCTAGCTTATTTTGAGCTATTAGGAGATGCAGATCTGATCAATAAAGAAGCTGAAGCTTACCAAAAGGTAACCAGTGCTGACATACAAAGAGTAGCACAAAAGATATTCAGGAAAGAGAATTGCACAGAACTCACTTACCTTCCCAATGAAAACTAATACTTCAGATGGAAAGCAAATCATAGTAGTCACTGGACCAGAATCCAGTGGAAAAACTACCTTGGTCAATCGGTTAAAAACTGTTTACGGAATACCAATAGTACCAGAATTTGCGAGGGTCTATCTAGAACAAAATGGAGCTGAATATAATTTTAGTGATTTAGAAACCATTGGGAATTGTCAAAACATCCAAGAACGAGAGGCACACAGGGCATATCCCATTATAGTCTGTGATACAGATATCATAACTATCGATATTTGGTCCATAGAAGTATTCGGAAAGCCGATTTCACTTCCTAATAATAATGCTGCGGTGAAGCATTACTTATTATGTAAGCCTGATATTTTATGGGTATCTGATCCACTCAGAGAGAATCAAAATGATAGAGATAGATTGTTTGAATTGTATTATGAGTATCTTGAGGCAAATGGCCTTTCATTTGAGGTGTTGGATAAAGAGAGCAGGATGGGGTGGAAGGTTTGATCTCTACTCGAGAAATTTCATTCAGAATTGGTAAAAATTTTGATTGATTACTTGATGAAATTGAACAGATTTATAGTGAGCCATAACCTTGGAAAGGTTATCACATTTTCTTTCAATTTTATATCAACCATTGAAAATGGGACTTTGTAAAAAGATTTATATTGATCCTGTAGGGACTGGATCTTCATTTTGCAATCGGCCTTGTGAAATGATACCTTAATCAACTATATTTTTCAAGATTTATATGTTTGTTATTATTGTTTAGTAATAGTGCTTTGAAAGTTAAACAAAATCCTATATTGTAAGTTGTTATCCTAATATTGGAAATATAAGTTTATGAGTAAAAAGAAGGTTGTAGTAATTGGTTCTGGTTTTTCTGGGTTAGCATCAGCTTGTTGTTTAGCTCAAGGAGGAGTAGACGTTACCGTAGTCGAAAAAAATGACTCATTAGGAGGACGAGCTCGGAAATTTGAACACGAAGGATTCATGTTTGATATGGGCCCGAGTTGGTATTGGATGCCCGAAGTATTTGATCAGTTTTTTGAAAAGTTTGGAAAAAAAGTTTCAGATTACTACACATTAGAAAGGCTTGACCCGTCGTACAGAGTATATTTTGATGATGAATATGTAGATATCCCGGCGACGATGCCTGAATTATATAAATTCTTCGATCTTCATGAACCAGGATCTTCAAAGCAGCTCAAGAAATTTCTCGACGAAGCGGAATATAAGTATCAAGTGGGAATGGACGAATTTGTCTGGAAGCCGGGCCATGGAATTACAGAGTTTATAGATATAAGAGTTGTAAAGTCTTTGTTTAAACTTCAGATGTTTTCTAGTATCGATAAACAGATTAGAAAGTTGTTTAAGAATCCTAAACTGATTAAGTTACTAGAGTTTCCAGTATTATTTCTTGGTGCTACACCAGCCGATACTCCAGCACTGTACTCTTTGATGAATTATGCAGATCTCAAACTTGGGACATGGTATCCACAAGGCGGAATGCACAAAATCATCGAAGGTATGGTCAGTTTAGCCAAGGAGTTAGGAGTCAAATTTGAAATAAACGCAAACATTAGTGGAGTTACTATCGATAGTGGACTAGTAAAGTCAGCAAATTCTGTGAATAGTACTTTTAACTGTGATTATTTGGTAGCAAGTGCAGACTATCACCATGTTGATCAGCACATAATGCCGGACGGATATAGAAATTATTCAGAGGAGTACTGGGATAAGCGTACTATGGCACCATCGTCTTTGCTATTTTATCTCGGCCTTAGCTCAGAGGTGGAAGGAATTAAACATCATAATTTATTCTTTGATGAGGATTTTGAGTTGCACGCAGAAGAGATATATAAGAATCCTAAATGGCCCACTAAGCCGCTGTTTTATATTTGCTGTCCATCTAAAACAGATAAAAGTATTGCTCCAAAAGGAAAAGAAAATATGTTTTTGCTTGTACCCCTCGCTCCTGATTTAGAAGATAGTGAGGAAATGAGAGAAAAATATTTTGATATTATTTGTAATCGTATTATTGATAAAGTTGGTGTTGACATCAGACCTTTGATAGAGTATAAGAGGTCATATTGTATGGATGACTTTAAAAAAGACTACAACGCATATAAAGGAAATGCATACGGATTGGCGAATACGCTTTTTCAAACAGCCTTCCTTAAACCGAAATTGAAAAACAAGCATTTGAAAAATGTATACTACACTGGTCAATTAACAACACCAGGCCCAGGAGTACCTCCATCATTGATATCGGGACAAGTAGTAGCAGCCGAAATCCTCAAAACTATTAACGCATGATTAGTCTATACAACCAAACCTGTCAGGAAATAAGCAAGCTTATTACTAATAATTATAGCACTTCATTTTCTTTGGGAATTAAGGTTTTTGCACCTAAGTTTCGGACACCGATATATAATATATATGGATTTGTAAGATTTGCAGACGAAATAGTTGATACGTTTCATGACAGTGACCGAAAGTTACTTTTGGAGGAATTCAAAAGAGATACCTATGCAGCAATAGAAAGAAAGATCAGTCTGAACCCAGTACTTCATGCTTTTCAAGAAGTTGTCCATCAATATGGTTTAGAATTAAAGCATATTGAGGCATTTTTAAAAAGTATGGAGATGGACCTATACGATATAGAATACGATGAAACCACACTCAAAGAATACATCTATGGATCTGCTGAAGTTGTAGGACTTATGTGTCTTAAGGTTTTCTGCGAAGGGGATGAGAAAGAATATAACCGATTAGAAGAATGGGCAATTAGTCTCGGAAGCGCATTCCAAAAAATCAACTTCTTACGTGATATGAAATCTGATCTCGAAGAACGAGGAAGGACTTATTTTCCAGATGTAGATCTCACTAATTTTACCCAAAAAGACAAGACAAGAATCGAAGACGACATCCAAAAAGACTTTGACCATGCTTATATTGGTATCAAGCAACTACCTACGGGAGCAAGATTGGGGGTGTTTACCGCATATAGATATTATCTTTCACTCTTCTACAAGATCAAAAGTGCGCCAGCGCACAACATACTTTCAGAACGTATCCGTATTAATAATGGGAAGAAGATGTATTTGTTGACAAGTTCGGTGGTGAAGAATCGATTAGGGATGTTGTAGGAGTAAATTGTGAATGATTTAAGACGATTCATGAATTTGGTATAGCGGAATTATTTTGTCCGTAGTAAGTAAGAGCTAAAAAAGTTATAACCTCTGGTATTGGTGGCTTTTCCATTTTATCCTACCTTTGTTTCTAATAAAAATTAATTATGAGAATCTAAGTTACGTGCCTTTTGTGTTTCATGGTTATAGCTCAGTGTTTTTCTCAAATCATATTACCCGAGAAGTTTATCGTTGAAGAGCTGCCCTTAGAAAATTTAAAAAACCCTATCGGAATTGCGTTCTCAAGAAAGGATCATTCTTTTGTATTGGAAAAAGATGGATTGGTATGGCCATATCATGATGGTCAAGTTTCTACTCAGCCATTAATAGATATTCGAGATGAGGTTAACAATCAATCCGACCATGGACTAGTAGGATTTGCACTTGATCCTTCTTTTTTGAGCAATGGACATTATTATTTATTTTATGTTGTGGATAGACATCATGTTTTATTTGCGGGTACTTCTGATTATGATTCTGATATGACGATTACAAGTCAAGCTTCTATAGGTAGATTGACTAGATATACCGCTGATCCCAACACTAATTTCGCGACGACTATAGAAGGAAGTCGAAAGATTATAATTGGCGAGTCATTTGAAGATGGATTACCTATTTTGATGACTAGTCATGCAGCGGGGAGTTTGGTCTTTGGCACGGATGGTTCTTTGATGTTTACATTTGGAGATGGTGGTTCATTCACTCAACATGATGCTGGAAATGCCAATGATACATACCATGACCAGTCGATCGCTGATGGAACTTTAACACCAGAAGAAAATGTAGGCTCCTTTAGGTCAATGATGAAGAAAAGTGCTAATGGAAAATTACTCAGAATAGATCCGAATACAGGTTACGGATTATCCACTAATCCTTATTTTGATGAGTCTGATCCTGGTTCTTTTGTGTCCATGATATGGTCACTTGGATTTCGAAATCCTTATAAATTCATGAAGGTTCCAAATACAGGATCACATGCTCTAGAGGATGGCGATCCTGGTACATTTCTTTTGGGAGATGTAGGGTCTAGTAATTGGGAAGAACTTAATCTTGTCCAGTCTTCAGGAAACGGGTACGGATGGCCATTCTTTGAAGGCTATGATCTTAAATTGCCATTCAGTAGTAAGGATGTAGAAAACCCTGAAGCTCCTAATGATGCTTTTGGTTGTGATTTCTTTACATTTAAGGAGCTTAAAAGGAATAGACATGAATTGTCAGACTACAGTTATGTTAATCCATGTGATGAATTGCTCAGTATTGATTCTTCGTATGTTCTTATTCATGAGCCGCCATTATTGGCCTATAGTAATGGGCAATGGAATCCTCCTGCAAAAACCTCTGTGTTATCTTTCGATGAAGAATTGTTAGCCGTAGGGTTATCAATAAATGATCCGTTGTCAAAGATCGAAGGCACTATAATGGATGGAGCATCTATAATCCCAGGTGGATATAATCAGTTTGATGTTTATCCTGATGAGTATAAAGGGCGATTTTTTTTCGGTGATTTTTTCGGGAACATATCTACTTTAAATTTGGATGATGAATTTAATATCGCAGAGCTTACACCTTTTGCCACTTTCGATAAGGGTGTGACAGATATTAAGTTTAATCCAAATGATGGAAACCTTTATATCTGTAATCTTAAGGATAAGAAGGTGTATAGGGTCAGTTATGGGGGTACGTATCCGCCATCTATTATAACTTATCAGGATTACATATATGGTGCAAGTCCACTCAATGTTACCTTCGATGCTTCGGAATCTATAACCAATAGCAATACACCACTTACGTGGAAATGGATGATCAATGACGAAATTATATCAAACGATGAAATACTAGAATACACATTCGAATCAAATGACCCGATCAAATATGAAGTAGTACTAATAATTGAAGATGGAGAAGGGAAGACGGCAAGTGAGACATACACTGTATCATTGAATAATACTCCACCGGTAGTTTCAATCAACAGTATGGCAGATGGAGATACATACAGTTTAGATGGTGTAAATACTTATGCACTCAGAGCTGAAGTATCAGATCTAGAATTTGAAGATGAAGATTTATTTTATGAATGGCATGCAGACTTGCATCATGATGATCATTCCCACGAAGGACCTAAAGATAATCGTCATGAAACGTATGTCTTCATTGATCCAGTAGGGTGTGGGTTAGAGTTTTACAGGTACAAGGTTATACTTACTGTAACTGACCCAGCTGGTCTAGCTACTTCAGACACAATAGACTTATTACCTTTTTGTGGTGAGCGATTTGGGGATGTTATAGATCTAAATGCAGCTGTTGTCTCTAAAAATATTAAACTAGATTGGACTTTAGAATATGACAATGGAGATGTGTCCTATTTTGAAATAGAAAAAGCGGATGACTTTCTCTTTAGAACCATAGGCAAAGTGGATAAAAACGACGATGATAGTTTTGGGTTCGTAGACAGTCAGCCCTACTTAGGTAGAAACTTATATAGGTTAAAAATTTATAACCCAAATGGGAGTTATAATTATTCAAATCAAGTAGTAGTCGAATTTGTCAACGAATCAGGATTTCTTATCTATCCGAATCCAGCTATAGATCAATTAAGTGTTTTATCCAAGAACGAAAACTTACTAGAAACAACGATTTCAGTATTAGATATAAGTGGTAAGCTTATATATCAAGTCATTGTCCCTAGCAAGTCAGAGCTAGTTGATGAAAAAATAGATGTGGGCATTTGGAATTCAGGAATTTATTATATCCTACTTTCTAATGAATTAGTTTCTTATCAGTCTAAGTTTGTAAAGTTGTAGGTGAATTCATCCAGTTTTCTTATTCTATAAAGTGCATGTCATGAGCGCCAGGTCTATGATGACCTATCTAAGATTATAATAGAAATAAGAAAACGATTCATTTCTCCAATCATTCTTAACTGATAGTTTTGCTTTGTGTTAGGTCAACAACCAAGATGGCCGATGTTTGCAAAAAAAAAATCCACAAACATAAAACTAGATGGTCGATTGTCTCCGCCAGTTGTCGGACAGGTGTGACATCGATCACACTATGATAAAAATATAAAGGAAAGAAGGCTCTGGTCCTTCAGAGGCTTTGTTATTTAAGAACTTCGAGTTACATACAAAAGCTCATCTAACAAATCAAATTGAATATTTTTGATGGTCTTTAGAATATAACGCACTAGAATTCATCATATAGCAACCCGTATATCAGGCCTCCGCCAACACGAACTCTCGAACCATCTAGGCAATGTACTCTCTACAGTATCAAATAATAAACGCCTCAATTATCAAGGAGATGGTGTATCTTTATACTAACCAGAGATCTTCAGATTATTATCCATTTGGAGAATAAGGGTGTTCGAGTCATATAAATGGCTAGTGTCCGCAATGAAACGGAGCACTTACCCCGCAGTACAGCGAGGAGTGGATGCATAGTCAGAGCACTTTATTTTTTAATGAAGTGCTTCTGTGGCAAGGCACTACCAGAAAGGTCTGAAAGCAGACCCGACCAAGGTTATCGATATGGATTCAATGAAGACTGACTGGTACGCAGTAATCTCGATAGCATCGAGATAAGAAAGGAACCGAAAGTAAACCTTTCGGGCGTGCACTGATGTTTTTTGAAGTCAAAGGCGGCGGTGTACAATATGATTATGGATTTAGGATCTATGATAGTAGGATAGCTCGGTTTATGAGTGTGGATCCGCTGACAGCTTCGTATCCTTGGTATACGCCTTACCAATTTGCAGGAAATACACCGATATGGGCTTTTGATATTGATGGATTAGAAGAAGCATTTGCAACGGACTTCATAGATGACGAAGGTAGGTATAGAAGATCTTATGTAATAAACCAAGGTCCTGTTGACGAGAATGATAAAACTAGAATTCAGTTTAAATATGCTGGAAGTAATACCCTTCATATAAAACAAGCAAATCAATTTGAACTTGGATTACTTAGCTCACTTAGAGCTTCTTGGGAGGCTTACAATTCAGGTGAATCAACTAAATTAACTTGGAAAAGAACTTTTGTTTTAACAGTTCCCAAGTTAATCCTACCATCACTAAATCATAGACTTGGCACATTAACGATGAATAAAGAAATAAAGCCAATTTTTCTTAAGGAAAGAAAGAATTCAAGTCTTGTTGATGACAAGCCTAATGGTGATCTAGCTGGCGATAATCCTCCAAATGAAATACCAACTCCAATTGTAACAAGCAGAATACTGTTCGAAGGAAATTCAAATCATATTCTTGGAGAAGATTATAAGAAAGAAATTTCTAATGTAGCTTATCATTTGCACAAAGATAAGAGCTTAAAAGTTGAAATCATTGCTAACGTTGGACTGAGTGGTCTTGGCACTTTGGGGAGCGAAACAGGCACAGGACCTAAAGCATTAAATGGTGGGGCAGGGAGGCTTAAACATTTTAATAGAACCTTAAAAAATGGGAATAATAGAAGAGTAATGTGGTCTAGAAGGGCAAGAATTATACATATATTAAAAACTGAGTTTCATATTGATGAAGATAGAATAACTGAAAAACCAGGTAGTGTAGAAAGAGGTTCTTCTAACAGAACAGTTCAATTTAACTTTTTTAAGGATTATTAACTAACTATGGGCACAAATTTAAAATACAGTATTTCTATTTTTATTTTTGTTTTTTTTCAATCATGCGGCACAAATACACTTCAACAAAAGGAATACTGGAGTAATGGAAACGTAAAAAGTGTTACTCAATCTTATGAGAAGGACAGCCTTTTGAAGGTTACACATTGGTATCAAAATGGCATCAAAAAATCGGAAGAATATAGATGCGAAGGACTATTTGTTAAGGAGAAAAAAGTTTGGTTTAAATCTGGATCTATCAAAGAAAAACGATTGAATATTGTACTAGATACAATTATTTCTTACGAAAATGAAAATACGATAGAAACTACATCAATTGTCACGAGCTTTGATCATAGGAAATTCTATAATAATGGACAAATAAAGAAAAGTGGGAGAGTCGTATTTTCAAACAAAACGGGGATATGGGTTTTTCGAGATAGCATTGGTAATAAAGTTTCTGAACAGTTTTTTCGAAATGATTCTTTGATTTCAGAATCTTGATTCTTAGAGATAAATAAATAATCCACGATGGTCGAGGTTTGCAGTTAATATGGTCAGCGAGCACGAATGCTAGATGGTCGATGTTTATTAACGTCGATCAAAGTATGATTATCAAGTAAATGAAAAGAAGCCCCTGATGGTCGATGTTTGCATGAAACAAGATTATCAAGCACAAAAGATAGATGGTCGATGTTTGTAAACGTCGATCAAAGTATGATTATAAAGTAAAGGAAATATAGCCTCTGAGCAATCAGGGGCTTTGATATTTAAGAAGCGTAAGCGAATCTAGATTTAGCATCTCTTACAAGAGCATCGATCGTAAAAAGAATACGGTTGCGTTCATCTTCAGGGAGGTTTTGGATTGTTAGTACTTTATCTACGATGTCTTTATCAACTTCGGCATTTATTTTTTGATCGATATCAACAAATCCACCCGTATCTCCGCCCTTCGCCAATACGAACTCTCCAACCATCTAGGCAATGTACTCTCTACAGTATCAGATAATAAACTCCTCAATTATCAAGGAGATGGCGTATCTTTATACCAACCAGAGATTCTCAGCTACTCGGATTATTATCCGTTAGGTGAATAAGGGTGTTCGAGCCATATAAATGGCTAGTGCCCGCAATGAAACGGAGCACCAACTCTGCAGCACAGCGAGGAGTGGATGCATAGTCAGAACACGTTATTTATTAATAAAGTGCATCTGTGGCAAGGCATTACCAGAAAGGTCTGAAAGCAGACCCGACCAAGGTTATCGAAATGGATTCAATGAAGACTGACTGGTACGCAGTAATCTCGATAGCATCGAGATAAGAAAGGAACCGAAAGTAAACCTTTCGGGCGTGCACTGATGTTTTTTGAAGTCAATGGCGGCGGTGTACAATATGATTATGGATTTAGGATCTATGATAGTAGGATAGCTCGGTTTATGAGTGTGGATCCACTGACGACGAGTTATCCTGAACTTACACCTTATCAATTTGCGGGAAACAGTCCTATAACTTTCTTAGATGGTGATGGACGTGAGATTATTATTTATTTGAGTAATGGTCAATCCTTTAAGTATAGTCCTTTCATGAAAGTACCAAATGACCATTTTGCAAAAAAAGTGATTGAGTCATTAAACGCAATAAGTGGAACAGAAGAGGGCAGTTCTGTAATTAACCAACTAATAAATTCTGATAAAAGGTATCACTTAAAACAATCGGATATACTTTTTAATCCTGATCCTACTAATAAGCATAATGACGGTCTTACTACTGCATCTTTTGTACTTGGGGAAAGCAGTGAAATAGATCAAGAATTCGAGAAAATGATGAGTGTGGGTGATTATAAGAAGGGGCAAGAATTGCTTGAAAAAACTAATGATCATTTCATTGGAGCATATGGTGGAAATATTGATAAGGCTTGGAATGTAAACGGTATAAATCTTGATTACGTGAAAATGGATTTTACTGTAATGTTAGGGCATGAATTATTTCACGCATATCAGTATGATATTGGTCAAAGTGATGGTTCTTTTTTAGGAGGATACATGTCTGAGACGATTGGAATTATGAATCTAGAAGTTCAATCTGTTGGTTTTGAAAATTACTTAAGATATAAATTGTACGCTGGATCTAAGCTTGAAGAAACTAGAGCTCATTACTCACATAATTCAATAGATGAGTATTATGAAAAAACAGATTGGTGGGATTATATTTTAGGCTTTGATAAACTTGATTCAAAGGAATTTATTCCAGGGGGAAGTGCATATGATTTCTGGAAAAAATCATTGCAGGAAAAATCAAAGAAAAAAAGTCAAGAATTACTTAATCAAGAACCTTAATAAAAGTAGATATGGTAGGTAAACTGTTTAGAATTATATTTGTATGTTTTCTTTTTGTTTTTTCTTCCTGTAGAAATAATGTAAAGCTTCCTCATCCAATTTCAGAACTACAAATAGGTATGGATAAAAACGAAGCACTTTCTAATGTGAAAACATTAATGAGTAGTAAGATTATGGATAGCGAAAATTTTGTGTTGTTTGATTCAATCAAAGTGAAAATCGAACTTAAATTTTGTGCAGATTGTACTGGAGAAGTTTTAGAAGGTGTTCTGATGAAAAGTGAGAATAGCAAAAAAGTCTTTGAATTACTTAGTAAAGTAGAATATTCGAGTAAATTAAATGTAGAAATGTTACCAGTCTTAGAGTCTTTATATAAAAGCAACTATTTGGATACGGTTGTTTGCATGTTTTCTGACAAGTTGAAATACGATGAAGTTTACAAAAACATAGTATGTGTTCGGAATCGTGAAGATCCTTGTTGGTGAATATTTATTTAGTTGTCATTGATATCAGCCCCATGTTGGCCAAAGTTTGGCTACGCAACGCTGTGGTTATATCAATATGGTCGATCGTCTTCGACATAGATCAGTCTATGATTATAAAATAAAGGAGATAAAGCCACTGCGTGAGCGGAGGCTTTGTTATTTAAGAAGCGTAAGCAAATCTAGATTTAGCATCTCTTACAAGGGCATCGATCGTAAAAAGAATACGGTTTCGTTCATCTTCAGGGAGGTTCTGTATGGTTAGTACTTTATCTACAATATCTTTATCTACTTCGGTATTTACTTTACCCCAGATGGTCGAGGTTTGTCAGAGCAAATAGATTAGATGTTTGCAGAAATAATATCAGTTAGCAATAAAATAAGATGGTCGATTGTCTGAGACATCGATCAAAGTATGATTATCAAGTAAAGGAATATAGCCTCTGAGAGATCAGGGGCTTTATTATTTAGAAGCGGAGAGTTTATTTTGAATAGAGCACTTAAGCAGGAAGGCATCAAGCATAGCGAAGACATGTCCTCTATTCTCTTCATCGAGGGATTGAATACTTTAGATGG
>JBLHWH010000075.1:0-28642 GCA_047628935.1 Halioglobus sp.
GTTCTATATTCAATAACATAATTGTCAGGATGGTAAATGCAGATAAAATATATCAATATAAAATTATATGTGCCTAACTACTGACCTCTAAATATTTATTATCAAAAAATGATTAAAACTGAGCTTTCAATTGATTGAGGCATATTTTGTGGCAACATTCAAAATGTTTATGAATAGTTCAGACTAAAGGGAATCGTGTTGATTTTGACTTCTTCCCTTTAGGAATAAAGGGTAAAAATAGTCTGAATCCATAGAAAGTAGAATTTGTCGAAGTTGAATTAGTCTAATTCTGGAATGTTTTGATGGTAGCGGTCTCTGAGATAAGGTATTTTCTATTAGAATTTACTTCAACACAAAGACTCCTTGTTCTACGCTTCTCTATTTTTTTATATATTTTCTTATTGAAGAGAAAATTAATTCCCGGTTCTACATCACTCAGGAAAGTTAAGTCTTCCTCACCGTCATATTTTCTAAGTACTTTTAGTAATCGACTATCTGAGGTACTTGAAGCTTTAGGGTTCTTCATATGTCTCGCCAATACCCTAAGAACATCATCTGGGAACACTTTATCATTGAGTAAGGGTAACATGAGCTTTTTAAATTCTTGTTTCCATTGTACCCCGTGAGGCAACACTTTGGTTTTATATTTATTACGTGTCATCAGGTGGGCCACCTCATGAACATAAGTGATAAGAAAAGAATAAATATTTAGATTGTTGTTAACAGAAATTGCGTGTTTCCCAGTTAAAGGCTCAAACCTGTAATCTCCTAGTTTCGAACTTCTTTCTTTGGTGATTATAAACTTAAAATTCAATTGTGTCCATAAACTGTAACAATAATTAATTGCTGGTTGAGGTAAGTGTTTCTCGAAGTGAATCAACCCTTTTTCTCCAGTCATTTTCAATTGAATTTCTTTTGAATAATAATTATTTCTTTCTAAAAGAAATTTTGATTGGTACTCCTTTGAAATCAAAATGGCTTCTTAATTTGTTAAGTAAAAAGCGCTCATAAGGCTCTTTTATATACTGAGGCAGATTACAAAAGAAAGCAAACATAGGTGTGTGGGTCGGTAGCTGCGTGATATATTTTATTTTAATATGTTTACCCTTAAGCGCAGGAGGGGGGTTATGATCTATTTCTGGGAGCATAGTTTCATTCAAAGCAGAGGTACTAATTTTTTTGCTTCGATTATTATATACTTCTATAGCCAATTCTATCGCTTGAAAAATACGCTGTTTGTTTAAAACGGAGGTAAATATTATTGGTATGTAGCTTAGCGGTCCAAGCTTTTCTTCAATCTCTTTTTTCAGCTTTACTGCAGTATTACTGTCTTTTTCAGGTATTAGGTCCCATTTATTGACCATTATAATCATTCCTTTTTTGTACTTATGAGCCAGCGCAACAATACTCATGTCTTGTGCTTCAAAGCCACGCGCTGCATCTATCATCACAACGGCCACATCGCTATCTTGCATGGACTGTATAGCTCGCAGTACAGAATAGAATTCTATATCCTCGTGTACACGTGACTTTTTTCGGATTCCGGCTGTATCAGTGAGTATAAAATCCTTTTCAAATAACGTATATCGCGTATTGATAGAATCTCTTGTAGTTCCAGCAATATCAGTTACAATTGTTCTTTCCTTTCCCAACAAGGCATTTAAGAAAGAGGATTTACCCGCATTCGGCCTACCCAGTATAGATATTCTAGGAATTCCATCTTCGGGATTTTCATCGTCCTCAGAATCGAAATGTTTGACTACTTCATCTAATAAATCACCTGTGCCTGCTCCACTTGTAGAAGCGATGGGAAACAACTGCGAGCCGATTCCAAGACCGTAAAATTCATTGGAGGCTAAGTCAAGATCAGGATTATCAGCTTTGTTGGCTACCAGAATTACTGGTTTTTTGAGTTCGCGCAACACATTAGCAAAATCTTGGTCTTGGGCAGTGATTCCATTGTGGCAATCAACCATAAAAAGTACCACGGAAGCTTCGTTTAGAGCCATCTTTACCTGCTCTCTAATAGCCTCTTCAAATATATCATCCGAACCAGTAACGTATCCGCCTGTGTCAATGACTGTGAAAAAGTTGCCGTTCCATTGGCCAAAGCCATAATGTCTATCCCTAGTGACACCACTTTCATTGTCCATGATGGCTTTTTTTCTCTCAACAATACGATTGAAAAGAGTGGACTTTCCGACGTTAGGTCGGCCTGTAATGGCTAATATATTTGACACAAGATTGGTACTTTAAAATTAAGAACGCAAAGGTACCAAAAAGGTATTGAGTATAAATCACCTTTCAGGCTAATAATTTAAAAACCCGTTGATGATTAAACTACATAGCTACTTCAACAAGAATAGTTTATATTTATTACAGGGGTTATAAAGCTCGTAAAAATCATCAATACTTGCGATTTCGAGCACAAAAAGCTCACCACCTGAAAATAATTGATCAGTCAATTCAAACAAAACTTGTCGCTGAGCGTCTGTAGGCTCGGCTGTAAACAGCGCCTCTCCTAAGGTAGTTGTCAATCGATTTCCCTCTACTGTTGGAGTTGTGAATTCTCTCAAGTAAAATTCTGCATTATCATTACTATCTACGGTTACGAACCCAAAGCCATTTAAGGCAGGGTCTATTTGTGTATAATTAAAATAGAATTGCAATACAGCTAAATCCGGAAATGCTTCTAATATCAAACTTTCCAAACTTTCATCCGTCCCGTCTATCAAATTAAATGTGTTACCCGAATACGGGTTGTCGCTGATAGGAACAAACGTGGTAGAAGCTGAAAATAAGCTACTAGAAAAAATGATGCTCTCATTACCTATAGTTCCTTCAAAGGAAATTTTAGTCACGTCCTGTCCAGAACAATAACTCTCAAGTGATTCTTGCGCATTAGCTATTTGAAATTCCGATATTAAGATACTTTCTCCATTGAGACTAAAACTGGCCCCAGTATCAAAATTTATATTTTCTCCTAATGTCGAATAATTAGTGACATGCCCAATCTCCACTGTTTGGTCATTAGAAATTATTTCTATCATTGACCGTCCCACACCGGCATTTAATACTTTAACCGACCGAGCATCTAGGTCTAATGTCATAAAAACAGAAATATCTTTATCGACCAAGTACAACTGAAAGTAAATATTACTTCCAACCAATCCGGGATCTTGGATGGTGACTTTTCTTAGGTTGTTGGTAATTTCACCCGAAAGTAAATTTTCATCAAATTCACCGGCTGGCTCAAAAGTCAGAATAGTAGGGTTCCCTACATCTGTTTTACTTTGAAAAATAAGGTTACCATCAATTTTCTGGAGGTATAAAAATTCAAACTCACCGCCCAACTGCTCTTGCAATAAATGGAAGACACTGTATGTCTCAAATATGAGCTCTGTTCCAATTCCATTGTCAATACGGTAGGTTATATCAGTGTTGAAGAAAGTTTCCTCACCAGCTACAATATCTGATTTTATATTAAGATTTCCGGCATTATCAAAACTCATTAGAATGAGAAAAGTACCAGACTGGGGAGAAGGTTGATAATTTACTTTCCATCCAAATTGTGGAGCGATTAATTCATTAATGATGGAATCAGATGCTGATTTCTTGCGTTCATCTGCACTATCAATATTCAGTGTCTCTTCGTCCCCACAAGACAACATAAAGAGCGCAATCAAACAAAAAAATAAACAAGAAAAATGTTGCTTTATCATATCTAGTTTAATCTCGATTGTACAGCCTCTCGCAAAGCATCTAGGCTTACTCCGGTTACATTTTCATAATGATCCCTTATTGAGTTTATTTTCTCACTAAGCTTGGCCCTTCCTTCGTTTCTACGCAAGCAATCAGCCGTAGTGCAATCTTCAAGCGTTATGAAATTCTCAAAGAAATCTTTATCAAATAGGTAGAAGGCCAATACTTCTGCGAAATCCTCACCAATAGCACTAGTAGAATATGGTGAGACAAAACCACGCTCGAGGGCTTCTTGATCCGTCAGCACAAACCAGGAACCTGCACTAGTAAGTCCTTCTGGTGAGATATTCTCAAATCCTGGAGGAAGGTCATTATTTTGGTCTACAATATGAGCAAACTCATGAAAAAGTACATTCAATTGAAGTTTTACCCATTCAGGGTTATTCAAGTCAATTCGGTTGACTTCAGTAAAGGTTATCCTAGACCCAGCTTCTGCAAATCCTAAAGTCCTCGTTCCGTCGGGGTTAAATAAAAAACCTCCCAGAAATACAATCTCTGTCGGTAAGTTTTTTCTGAAAAAAGCTTCACCACCTGGTACATCAAAATATGGATCAATCCAAAATTCTTGAATGAAATCCAGCATTGGTCTCACGTTTTCTATTTTAGGAGGTGTGCTAAACTGTCCCGCATTGAGGTAATTATCAACGAAGCGGTACCTAACAGCCATGTTATACTCATTAATATATAACTCCTGTATGTAAAGATCTAATGCAGTACTAGGAATGAAATCCGGATCTTTGACATCCACATTCAATTCTTCCGTAGGATAACAGCCCCCAACGAATGTAGCCAAAACACCTAAGAATGCTACTGACTTGAATTTGTTAATGATATAATTTCTTGATTTCATATTTATATCAAATTTATCTAACGTTTGGCTCCAAACCTCCAACGTCTATTGCAGTTTTTGGTATTTGTAAGGCTTTCCTCGGGTCGTTAGCCGTTAGAGTAAAAATACCTTGGGGAGTACTATGCTCAACTTCAATCCCAAATCTTCTAATGTCAAACCACCTTAAGCCTTGCACTAGGAATTCTTTTCTGCGTTCATCCAATAAATAGTTGAATATACTTTGAGTCTCGTTATCACCGAACATTGGTACATCAGAAATTACAGAATGGTTCAAAATAGAATTAACAGTAAGAGTTCTTCCTGATGGGTTAGCTGCTGAATAACGGTTATCTGTCAACGTCTGTAAATCTGCAATAGCATCAGCATTTCTTCCTAAATGAAGTGCACTTTCTGCTCTGTTAAGTAACACTTCCTCCCCTCGTAAAGTAATGGCTATATGGTATGGTGTACCAACGTTAGAATTTAGGCTATTGCGTTGAAACAAATTCTCGTATCTATTAGGGAGCACGCCATCTTCACCTTTGGAAAGACCGTTTTCTCTTTGATCTTCTCCCGCTGGGCTCAGTGTAATGAACAATAAGAAATAGAAATTTGTTTGCATTCCAAATGCAAAATCAGTCCGTTGAACCAAAGATATCTTTCTCATCAACAATAAATTTGCTTGTTCATTTGGAGAGGAGTAGATCTGCGAAAACGAACTGATATTTGATCTTTGATACTCGTCTGAATTTAAATTTCTTACATAGAGATTAGGATCAGGATCTAGCAACTGACTACTAAAATCGTAACAGTTTTGATAGTTTCCTTTATATAAATAAAACCTAGAGGCGAATGCCAAGGCTGCATTTCTGTTAAAATGATATTTACCTGAATTGGCATAAAAGGTGTCATTAACCATACTAATACCTTTAATCAGACCTTGCTCGACAAAATCATATACTTCCTTAACCGTATTTCTCTTATAAGTAGCAATAAATTCAGTTTCTGGTTTTTCGACAATAGGTATTCCTAAATCAGATGCTGCTGTATTTAGGTCATAGTGTTTAGCAAAAACGTTTACCAACATGAAATGTGCATATGCTCTAGTCAGTAATGCTTCAGCTTCAATAGCTTTTTTTTGAGATCTTTCTTCCTCTGTTAATGCTGGTAAGTCATCTAATACAGCTAAAACCTCATTGGCGTGTGCTATAGCATTGTAATTTTCCGACCAAAAATGGGCCGGACTATCCTGTTCAGTAGGATCTGATATATCGTCAGACCAAGTGAACAACCTGTCATGATGTGGTCTTTTTATCGTACCAATAGTGTAGCTCAAATCATCAGTCAACCAGTCTGTAAATGCAGGACTAGACACAGAATAGGCATTTGTTAGTAACTGTCCTGCCTTATTAAGATTATCTAATGACACTCTGTTATCTGGTACCTCATCCAAATAGTTATCACAACTACTTAGGCTCAGCATTAATAGAGTAATAACACTCAAAATATATTTTGATGTTGTTTTACTAAATATAGAATTAGATTTTTTCATGTCCTCAAAATCCTATGTTCATAGTACAAGTTACAATTGTCGGTTGGGGTAATGAAACACCACCTGACCCGAAAAATTCAGGGTCTTGGCCATTCAGCGCTTTATCTGAATAAACCAAAAACAAGTTTTGCCCTTCCACTCCAAACGAAGCATTAGAAATTCCATATTTATCAAGAATTCTTCTTGGCAGGGAATAAGATAGTCTTACGTTTTTCATGCGTACATAGTCTCCATTGGCGACTCGAATTGTGCTGTTGTTGTAGGCACTATAAGCTACATCCAATGAATTACTGGTTACAATAGTATTCTGGTCGAGTATAACTGGAATATTGGTGATGTCTTCATCTCCAGGTACTACCCATCGATTAGCTATATCTGCATTAAGTGCATTAAAATCATTGTATCGATAATTAATTCCATCAATTAACCGCACTTTATAGTCCAACTTATATGACAACAAGAAACTAAAAGAAAAATTCTTGTATGTTACTGTATTGGTTAGTCCTCCGGCACCTCTTGGTTCTGTCGAACCTTCATATTGTAAAATATCATTAAATGATTCACGGTCTTGAAAATCTAGGTCAGCAGCATTGACGGTTTCACCATCTTTGGTTGCGAATGTAGGAAGACCTCTTCCGTCTAAACCGGCAAATCTTAAAGAGAATAACCCTCTTCTAGGACCTCCCAGAACCGCTGCTCCATTTTGATTAATAGCATCAACTATCCTTGGACCGAAATCTAATCTGGTAATTTGATCTCGTGTATAACCAAAGTTGAAATTTGTGCTCCAGCTTAGTTTTTCAGATTGATAATTAACTGTTGAAATAGAAAATTCAAATCCATGAGCCTTCATGTCGGCAAAATTTCCAAATTTTAGACCTTGCCCTCCAATACCACTGGTCTGAACAACACCTATTAAGTCAAAAGCCTGTCGAGTATAGTAGTTCATCGAACCAGAAATTCTATTATCAAGAATCGCATAGTCAATTCCAATATTAAATTCATTTAGCTTTTCCCAAGTCAAGTCGCTATTGGTAAGGTCTTCAATATTTAAGAAGGGCTCTGTATCGGAAGGTCTAATAGTCACATCTGCCTGCAGGTTTAACAAGGCACTTGCACCAGGAGCCAGGTTCCCAGACACACCGTAAGTAGCTCTAAGTTTAAGTTCATTAAGAAAGGAAAATTTGTCCATAAAGCTTTCTTGATCTATATTCCATGCACCACTTACATTATAAGTTGGAAGATATCTAGCCGCTTTACTGATTCCCAACTGATTTGATCCATCATACCTCACAGTAAAATTTGCGATATACTTTCCTTTAAAGGCATATCCTCCATTTAGGAAAGACCCTATAAATCGGTCTCTTTCTTCGCCCAATGAAAAATAATCAATGTTCTGCAAGTTGAAAAACTCAATTATTTTAGGTTCGGTCACAACTACACCGCCACTTTCATATACAACACCAATCCCTGTACTGGTAGATTCAGACCTATTCGTGAACCTTATTTCCTGCCCAGCTAAAACGTTAATTTCATGGTCAGAATTCAAAGTAGTGTTCCATTCTGCACTTATCCTACTAAAGAAGTTAAGAAATTGACTTTCATTAAAGTATTTAAAACCTCCCTGCGGAAGTAATACAGTTGGTCTTAGTCCTGGATTCTCAGGATCGTTGAATAAAAGATTATTTCCAGCTCTAATAGCAGATGTAGCATCCGCTCGGTACGCTTCGGCCTGATTTGATTCTTCATGAACTGTATGATCTTGTGTAGTGGTAGCATATCGTCCTTGAAACACACCTTTAATCACAATATTATTTCTTGGACGTACTTCGAAATCTGTCTGAGCAGAAATATCTACCACATTAATATCAATGAAGTTCTTATCTAGCTCATCCAGGATATTGAAAGGTGCATAGTTCCTTCGGAAATATTCTAAATTTCCATCCTCATCATAAGGTGTGATTGACCTACTACTATTCAAGGCATAGCTAAAAGGGTTGATGTCAAAACCTCTATTAACTTGTCCTGTCAATGGGTCTAGTTCACGGTTTCTCGTACCCGGCACTTTTTGATCTCTGTAACTAGCGGAGAGCTTAAGACCAAACGTAAACTCATCTGACAAGAAATAGGTATTTCTTGCCGTGCCAGTAAACCGCTGTACTTTATCGGCAATTGTTTGGCCTTGATCGTTCAAATAGCTCACTGAATAGTAACTATTTGACTTTTCATTCCCTGAAGTAAAGCTTAACGAATGCTGCTGTTGCAAGCCCATATCTCTGAATAATACGTCAAACCAATCAGTATTGGCATTTTCATACCTATTGAGAAATTCTTCGTTTAATCCTCCACCTAGTCCCCAAACCAAGTCCTTCTGATTTATCAAAGTAAACATTTTACCAAGGGCACCATAAGTACTACCTGCCACAGCGGTTGTTATATCAATAAGGCCTTTGTCATACATCTCACGATATACCGACATTTCCTGTGCTGAATTAAGAATGTTGAATTGATTGTAGTTTGGTCTTAGTTTAACGGAATAGTTTCCAGAATAATTAACTCTTAAGCCTCCACTTTTCCCTCGCTTTGTAGTGATGACAATAACACCATTTGCTGCTCTTGCCCCATAGATAGCAGTAGCAGAAGCATCTTTTAGTATTTGCAAAGATTCAATATCATCTGGATTGATATTGGCAATTGAAGAGCTAATTAAAGTATTTGCATCTCCTGAGATCAAATCGTCTGCGTCAATGTTCGCTAGATCTTCTAGGATTACGCCATCCACAACAAAAAGGGGCTGATTACTACCGTTAATTGTTGCATTCCCTCTTATTCTTATTCTTGGAGATGTTCCAAACGTACCTGAAACATTGTCTACATTAACTCCAGCAACTTGCCCTTCGAGCATTCTGCTTACATCCACCATGCCCGCAGCTTGTACCTCTGACATTTTTAAACTTTCCGATGCTCCTGTAAATAGCTTTCTATCCGTTTCACGAAAACCATCAACTACTATCTCATCTAGTATTTCTGAAGCTTCTTTGAGCGTAATATTTAGGATATTATTATCAGAAACAGTAAGGCGTTCGGTTTCCATGCTAATCATAGTGAAGATCAAAACATCTCCCTTTTTGGCTGAGACTGAGAAGTTTCCATCCAAATCAGTTACCGATCCATTAGTAGTGCCGTCAATCCTTATAGTCACCCCAAAAAGGCCTTCACCTTTTTGGTCTTTCACTTGGCCTTTGAGAAAATTCGTTTCCTGCGCTAAAGTTTCCGATATCAACAATACCGAAATAACCACAGCAAACAGGTAAGTACATGCTCTTCTTGAGTAACTATTCATTAAAATAGAATTTATCTATGTTGAATAAAATTATCTCAATTCAAAAGTAATGTCAAGATCCAAAATATATCCTGTATCACTATCTTGGAAGTAAATTGATATCTGACCACCAGTACCATCATCACTTTTGATGGTGGGGCTTTGAACCGGGTTAAAGAGGAATCCCACCATATTTTCCGTTTGTTCTAAATCTACTACATCTGAGGGACCATCGTAATCATCTAGAAGAAATACCCAATCTTCATCAGTCAAAATAATTGGGTTAGCTGGATCTTCTATATTTCTGAAGAGAGGAGCATCAGGTGATTCGAATATCCCATCAACTATGCTGTTGTCGGCCGATTCTGATGCTTGAGCGAACATAAAAATTAAAAGATCAGCAAATACTCCATCAGGATCAACAGGATCAATATCCCAGTTTATTAAGGCTCCATCACTATCTACTCCTTTTGTTTCAGGGAAAATATTAATGTAATAGCCAGTAAAGTATCTTTCTAGCACTTCAATGTTTTTTTCAAAGATTACCGACTGGTTATCATCAGTAGTGGCCGTAAGCTTGACAGTATAAGTACCTCTTTGAGTATAAGTTGTAGTAGGCGATATATTTGTAGAAGTTTCTCCATTTCCGAAATCCCACAAATAGCTAGAGGCATTTATGGTCAAATTCTCAAACATTACTGGTAAACCAACTTCAATAACCCCAGGATCAGAAACAAAATCCGCATCTGGTGTAGGCAATACCAAAATCGGATCTGGTTCAGCTTCTAGTACTGTTACTATTTGGCTGACTTCATCTTCCTGACCGTCTTCCGACATAGCCTTCAAGGTAACTGTAACTATCCCTATGGTCTCGAATGTTACAATAGGAGAGACTTGTGTTATCACTTGTCCATTTCCAAGGTCCCATTCGTAACCGCTTGCATTGGTAGAAGTATTTACAAATACAACTGCTTCGCCGACGTGAACAGGAGAAGGTTGAACAAAGAAACTGGCATCAGGAGCGGGAAGAGGAGTGTCTTCACTGCCACAAGATGCTAAAATTGCTAAACCAATAAATAAAAAGGAATGTAAATACTTCTTCATACAATTAGGGTTATGTGTCTTTTACAAAAAGGTAAATTAATAAGTTTGCAAGAATTGTATGTCAATGGGTCAGCTTTTCCTGAAACTATATAATTCGATTTTCAATGTTAATTAACAATCCTTTGATATAGTTCCCCTACATTAAATTTTTTAAAATAAATTTTTATTTTTTAGATAAATGCTCTAACAGTTCAGACGGAGGGGAGTCACCTAAAAAGTGATCTCCTTTAGACTGAAATCGGTATCGTATTAGATTAACCTAAAATGAACAAAATAATACTCGCTTCCAATTCTCCCAGAAGGAAAGAACTCATGCAACAACTTGGCTTTGGTTTCGAGGTGAAATCCGAAGATTTCGATGAAGTAATTAAAATGGACCTTGATGTAAAAGAAGTCTCAAAGTACTTGGCCGAACAGAAAAATGATCAGTACAGAGAATTGTTTTCAAATGAGATAATCGTTACTGCAGATACGGTAGTAATTATAGCTGGTCAAATCCTTGGCAAGCCATCTAATGCAGAAGAAGCAAAACAAATGTTATCTCAACTGTCAAACGGAACACATTCAGTTATGACAGGTGTTTGTATATCGTCTAATGACAAAAAAATTAGCTTTGATGATTCAACTAATGTTAGTTTTAAAAACTTAGAGGCAAATGAAATTGATTTTTATATCAATAAATTCAAGCCTTATGATAAAGCTGGCGCTTATGGTATACAAGAATGGATTGGTATGATAGGCATAGAAGCGATCGAAGGTTCCTATTATAACGTAATGGGTTTACCAGTACATAAGGTTTATGACTGTTTCAAAAATGAGTTTGCAATCACTCCATGTTAATATCTAAGAGACAGAAATGACTTAAATTCTATAAAAATTCTAGTTCTTCGACAAAACTTCCTGACAAAATTGGAAACCTACACCATGTCTTGGGGTCTACATTAAAATCGTCGAGGTGAAATGAGGGAGCCAGACGTTCTCTTTTCCATTGGTTAATCGACCATAGTTTGAAAAATTTCCGTACGTAAGACTTTAAAATTTCACCGTCTATTTGATATTCCTTTTTGATATTCCTCAATACTTCTTTTGGTGACTTGTGATCTCTTATGGCGTGAATCTCAATTGACTTTAGGATTGAATATGGCATTAGATCATCTTCATCTGTCTGTTCCATTTCAGATGGCCTCAACTCAGCACTAGGAGAGAGGTTGTTTACAGCCAATAACCCTGAATAACCAAGTTGTTTCTCTGCGTATTTCAACCATTGAAGAATAAATTCTTTATCAACACCAGCTATTGGAGCAAGACTTCCACTAGTATCACCATCCATGGTTGTGTACCCTACATCACCTTCGCTGCGATTTGAAGTGGTAAGAAGAATTTGTTTTCGAATGTTGGCTAGCATCCATATTAATGGAGAGCGAGAGCGAGCTTGAATATTCTGCAGTGAGATATCATCAGTATCCCATGAAGTCTTTCTTCCTATGGCTTTTTCAATAATAGACGTATTTTCTTTTACTACATCATCAATGTCCCAATTATGAAACCTTGCACCAATTGAGTTTGCTAAGTCTTGGGCTGATTTAAAAGTATACGTTGATGAGTTTTTAGTTCCCTGATAGGCAGTGGTTAACAGTTGACGTACAAATTGCTTTTTTATCTCCTCGTTACCGAGTGTCTCATCAAATTGTAAATTGAAATTAGTCGCAAATTGTTGAGCCCCTAATTCATTTATCCCAATATTGATCATCTCAGCCACCATTACAGCAATGGATGAGGAGTCGGCTCCACCGCTTAAGGATAAAGTAAATCCGGCAGTTCTACTTTTTCTTAAATAATCATATAGAGCTAGCGAAACTGCTCTCGTAAATTCAATATTTTTTTCATCCCAGTCATCTTGAACGTTGGGGATATTTATATCGGAATTTAGATCTAAAGTGCATGAGATAAGCTCAAAGCTCTTAAAAGATAATCTTTTGTTTCTTCCAATAAGTGATCCTTTCCTGGCAATAAGAATATCACCGTCGTATATCACCCTGCCAGATTGATTGCCTAACAGATTAACATAAACATATGTACAATTAAACTTCTTGCTGCTACTAACCACCAATTCTTCTCTGGTCTTACTCTTACCAAAGGCAAAATGACTGGCGCTTGGATTCAATATCAATTCAACTCCTTTCTCAACCAAGCGAGAGGCCGGTCTATCTGCATGCCAGGCATCTTCACAAATCTCAAAGCCAGTTTTTATACCAAATAATTCAAAAGTTACATCACCGATAGGAAGTGACTCTCCACTAATTTCAATACTCCTTTGGTCTCCGGTTTTCCATTCAGTAAACCATCTCTTTTCATAATGAATCCCGTCATTTGCGAGGAATTGTTTGGCATAAAATCCCTTTATTTCTCCGTTATCGATTAGACAAGTTGTATTATACAGAGAACCTTTAAATTGGATAGGCAACCCTAGAGCTACTACAATACCTTTGCAATGAACCTTTATTTCCAATAGTATTTCTACAGCCTTTTGTGGTACCCAATCACTGAGAAATAGGTCCTCACAGCCATATGCTGTAATACAAAGCTCTGGAAGACAAAGAATTTGTACTTGCTCTTTTTTTGCTTGGTTTATGGCGTCTACTATATTTTGGAAATTTCCTTTCCAATCAATGGGTGTTTGATTCAAGCAAGCACCTCCAATTTTTATATAATGAGAACTAACAGACATTAATCTTGGTTTTATATACTATCAATTATTGGCGGTTTACCTTATGATATTTTCAACGTCTTGCAAGACTTTTCAGCTGCATCTTGTTCTGCTTTTTTCTTTGTCAAACCATAGCCAGTGCCAAGTGTTTTTTCATTAAGCAAGACTTTGGCTTCAAAACGTTTAAAATGCCTATCAGAATCGACTTCAACCACTCTAAAAGACACGTTTTTACTTTCTTTTTGTGACCATTCGATAATCTTACTTTTGAAATTTTGGTCATTTTCTATAACGTGAGAAAGATCAAAATGAGGGATAATCAGTTTTTTTAAAATGAATACTCGACAAAACTTATGTCCCTTATCTAGAAAGACTGCACCAACAAGGGCTTCCAATGCATTTCCATAAATAGATTTGAATGATTGACTTTTTGTTTTTTGAATTCCATTATACTCAATGAGGTCTGATAAACCAATCTTTCGAGCTAGATTATTCAAACTTTCTCTATTGACAAGTCTTGATCTTATCTCCGTAAGAAAACCTTCGTCTTTTAGAGGGTATTTGGTAAATAAATATTCTGCAACGACCATACCCAGAACGGCATCTCCTAAGTATTCAAGTCTTTCATTTGATTCAACATACCCTTTGAGTTGTTCGGTTCCTGCAGAACTATGACGCATAGCAAGCGCATATAGCTCCAAGTTTGAAGGGCTACCGCCAATGATGCTCTTAACTTGACTTTTATATTCCCTATTAGAGGATTTAGTTAAACCAAACAGACCAAAAACTTTAAAATGTTAAACTTATTATTCATCAAATTTACGAAAAACGATAGAAGTATTATGACCTCCAAAACCAAATGTATTGCTCATAGCAATATTGATCTTTCGTTTTTGTGCTTTGTTAAATGTGAAGTTTAGTTTTGGATCGAACTGTTCATCGTCAGTAAAATGATTTATGGTAGGGGGGACAATTTGATTTTGGATGGATAATATACAAGCTGCTGCTTCAATAGCCCCAGCAGCTCCTAATAAATGTCCAGTCATAGATTTTGTAGAGCTGATATTGAGGTCATAAGCGTGCTCACCGAATACAGCCTGAATGGCTTTACTTTCACTGCTATCACCAAGTGGGGTAGAAGTTCCGTGTACATTAATATAATCTACATCAGTAATATCTATTTCAGCATCCTTAAGCGCATTAATCATTACATTTTTAGCGCCAACTCCTTCAGGGTGAGGAGCTGTCATGTGATAAGCGTCAGCAGACATGCCACTACCAATCAGCTCGGCATAGATTTTTGCACCTCTTGCCTTAGCATGTTCATATTCTTCTAATACAAAAGCGGCGGCACCTTCACCAAGTACAAATCCATTCCTGTCTTTATCGAAAGGCCTAGAAGCAGTTTCTGGTGAATCATTTCTTTCGGATAATGCTTTTAATGCATTAAAACCACCAACTCCTGACTCTGTGATGGCTGCCTCTGATCCTCCAGTGAGAAACATATCGGCCATTCCTAATCGAATATAATTATATGAGTCGATAATTGCATTTGTGCCTGATGCGCAAGCGCTGACAGTGGTAAAGTTTGGTCCTCTAAACCCATGTTTGATTGAGATCATACCAGGGGCGATATCAGCGATCATTTTTGGAATAAAGAAGGGGTTATATCTTGGCGTACCATCGCCATTGGCGAAATTGATCACTTCGTCTTGGAAAGACTTCAAACCACCAATCCCTGCTCCCCAAATTACTCCTGCTCTGTCTAGATTAATTTTTTCGAGATTCAGACCTGAATCTTCAATGGCCTGATCTGAAACGATCATACCATATTGAGTAAAGGGATCCATTTTTCGAGCCTCCTTTCTATCGAAGAAGTCGTTGGGGTCATATCCCTTTATTTCACAAGCAAACCTTGTTTTAAATTTTTCTGCATCGAATCGTGTAATCGGCGCTGCGCCACTCACACCTTTTGACAGGCCTTCCCAATATTCCTTCACATTATTCCCTACAGGAGTAAGTGCCCCAATGCCAGTTACAACAACTCGTCTTAATTGCATAAAATATTATTCTTTCGGATATAGAAAATTATTTTACGTTCTCTTCCAAATAGGTGATAGCTTGACCTACAGTCCCGATATTCTCCGCTTGGTCATCTGGAATTGATATATTAAACTCTTTTTCAAACTCCATGATGAGCTCTACTGTATCTAATGAATCTGCACCTAGATCGTTGGTGAAACTTGCCGCAGGTGTAACTTCAGACTCTTCAACTCCTAGCTTGTCAATAATGATTGAATTTACTTTTTGTGCTATTTCTGACATTATGTTAATATTTGGTTTTTAAAAATAATTGCAAAGAAATACATTAAAACAATCAATGCCAAACAAATGTTACCAATCTTAAAACAGTCTGCGAAAAATGTGTAAATAGATGCCTGGGCTTCATAAACAGGGTTTTTACGTCCATTCAAATAAAAAAATATAGACTGATGAGTTTGTCATTAATAAGAAAGTCCATTTACAATGAAAGCTCTAAGTATTATTCTGTTACTAGCAGGTTGTCAGTAACTTTACTCGAAAGATGAACTTCTCCACTCCCTGATATTTCTACTTTCATCAAACCATCAAATTCATTTTTATCACTCACCAATACTTTTGAGCCTAGAGAGATATTTAGCTTATCTAAATGTTTTAAAAACTCAGAATCAGAGTTTTCCACTCCCACTATGATAACTTGTTTTTGAAGTGCTACCTCAGAAAGAGGGTATTTGGGTGCATTACTAAAGTTTCCTTGTTCGTCTGGAATAGGATCTCCATGTGGGTCTATTCTCGGATACCCCAAAAATTCATCCAGTTTATTTGTCAGCGTCGGGGAGTCTATATGTTCCAATTGCTCCGCAATTTCATGCACCTCGTCCCAGTTGAATTTTAATTTATCTACCAAAAATACTTCCCACAACCGATGCTTCCTTATTACTTTTAAAGCCTCAACCTTTCCATTTTTAGAAATATTTACACCTTGGTATTTCTGATAACTGATCACACCTTTATCTGCTAACTTTTTAATCATATCACTGACAGAAGCAGGTTTAGTATTCATTTCTTCAGATAGAGAGTTTGTAGAAACACTCTTCTTTCCAGAAGTAGATAAATGATATATAGCTTTTAGGTAGTTCTCTTCAGCGAAACTGAGCATTGTCTACTTTTTTTTGTGGCAAATTAAATCTATTTTTAGATAAACCTAAAAATTTTTTACGTTTGACTTTTTCCTTTACAAAGGTAGATAGGTATATATTGTTTTGAAATCAATGAGTGATCTTTTAAGTTGAGCTAACCTTAAGTAATTTAATTTACTCTTAAAAACAGTAATTATTATATCAATAATAATTACTGTTTGCTTTCATGAGTATCGGAAAATCAAAAATCACTGACAGAAATATAGATATCCATGAGCGTATCATGGCAGATCGTCAGTAGCACCTTATTTAACAGGCTTCAGAAAAATAAGCAATTGAAGCATTAATCCGATAAAAATTAAAACGCCGATCTCTAGCCTTGATATAAAATTGCTTGTATCTATTGCCCGCTTGGAGGACATGGTCTCTCGTTTACCTTCCTCTAACTGAATTTGTGATAGTTTATCCAAATCTTCTAGTATTACTAAAAAGCTGTTTTCTAAGAGATTGATAGAGGGTAACTCGATATTATTTGGAGTTTCACCCTTTAATAGCCTTTGTTCTAACTCGCCTAAACGATTGAGGTTGGACTTAAGGGATTCGAAGTATCTTACTTCTTGTTTAGTAAGTTTGGTACCATCAAATTTATTTATCAAGACTTTGATAGAATCATCGGCCATGCGGTAAATATTCTCTATTTGATTTCTATCGTTTTGGTGAACGACATATTGTTTAAGCTGCAGTTGTCTGGAAATTTTGTAGATGTAGTCTTTGGCTACCAGCCGATCTTCATAAATACTTGTAATACTTCCCTGAACAATTTTAAAATGATTGTTGTCCATCAAATTGGTTGCCAATACAAGCAGAAAAACAACCACTAATGCCGACGCAGCTCTTATTTTTCCAACTGTACTTAATTTCCACATTGTGTTTTTGATTTTATAAAATAGACTTTCAATTTTAAAGGGTTTTCATAATATAACCAATGTTTTAGCCTAGTAAGTTTAAGTATTGTCTTGAAGAAAAAACTAATTGATTCACCCATTTATGAAAATAACTAGAATGGAATTACCTGCCTTAATTCTAGTTGGCCTTCCTAAACTGAAAGGTAATGGGCGTGTCATCTAGAACATCTAGCCAAATGTAAATGGCCGGCGGGTAAACTCGTCAAACTTTCCTCGGGCAATACCTTAGCATCAAGCAGGATAACAGTATAATTTCAAAGAAGTACACAGGTTATAATGACGGTCAAAACTTGTTTGAAGGGAACCCATCACTCTCAAATGTACTTACAGGATAATTTAGATGAATATGGCTAAAGGTTTAGTAGGAGTTTCATGAAACAGAATATCTTTGATAATGTGCTTAAAAGAGATAGAAAACTAAAGCCTATTGTAGTAAATCAATGGCTAACGTTACTTTGACTAAGTATATTAACGTGTTTCATACCATAAGAAGTCAAGAACGGACAATGACAAGCATAAGAATATGGATAGTGCTACTGATCAATTCATTGGTGATAATAACTGTAGTACTGTTGTCGATATTTTTCTATCAGCAATTTAAGGAAGCCTTAGATGAAAGAGTTTTGCTACAGCTCACCTCTATAAAAAGGTTAAAAAGGGTGCAAATTGAGGAATATATAAATAATGAATGGAAGGTTTTTTCTGATTCTGTAAGTAGGCTGAAGCCCAGTGAAATGTCTCAACTAAACGTGAGTGAAAATACTCTCTTAGTAGATACAACTTGCCTAAAAAGTCAGTTAATCAATACTAAGATCAAAACAGGTATTTATGATATATCTGATTGTAGTATCGATTCTCAGCCAAAAATAGCCTTTGTTGTGAATAAGGATGATTTCTGTCATCTTAAGATAATCAACACGACTAGAATTCAATCAATACTTCTAGAGCGAACCGGCATGGGAAGTAGTGGAGAAACGTATCTGGTAGGAGAAGACTATCATCTTCGATCAGAATCTAGGTTTTTTCCTGATAAAGCACCTATCCAAATTACTGCAAAAACAAAAGGTGTCATCAGCGCCGTAGAAGGTGAAAATGGACATGGGATATTTAATGACTACAGAGGTATACCAGTTTACAGCGCCTATCATAAGCTAGAAATACCAAATTTAAATTGGGTTATATTATCAGAAATTGATGTAGAAGAGGTTATCGTACCGCTTAAAAAGATGAGAAATAATCTTATTTTAATCTCGGTACTGGTGTTGTTACTTGCAATTATGCTGTCATTTTTCATATCCACCATTCTATCAAAGCCCTTATTCAAAATGAGAAATTTTTTGAATAGCATGTCAAAAGGTAAATATGATTTTGAGATAAAAAACACCCATCCTGTTCAAGAAATAAAAGAAATGTTTGTAGCGTTAGAAAAATTGAGGACTTCCATTAATGAAGCTATGCACTTTTCAACTCAGATTGGAGAAATGAATTTAAATGCAACATATCAGCTGTCTAGTGAAGATGATCTTCTGGGAAAATCTTTGATAAGGATGCAAAAGAAACTAACCGCATATGAAAGAGCAGAAACAAATAGTAGACTGTCCGCTAAAAAGTCATTAATAGTAGGACAAGAAAAAGAACGAGAAAGACTCTCTCGCGAACTACATGATGGACTAGGCCCTTTATTAACCAGCTTGAAATTAGTTATTCAATCTACTGAACTTAGTACTGAGGAAAAGAAAAAAGTTGCTGTAATAGTAGACGATACCATCAGTGAAATACGAAGGATGACTTATGATCTAATGCCATCAGCACTTGTAGATTTCGGAGTTGGTAAAGCGCTTACTAATTTTGTGGAATTGATTCAGAAATCGAGCGGGATCAGTATAATCTACGAAGACGGAACCAAAGAGACCAGAACTCATTTAATCAATGATCTAGGGATTTGTGTTTTTAGAGTTTGTCAGGAATTGGTCAATAATTCCTTGAAGCACTCACAGGCAAAAAAGATTGTAATTTCATTGACGGAGTTCGATGATAAGGTATCACTATATTATGTTGACAATGGAAAAGGATTTGATCCCAAAACAGTAAACAGGGGTTTAGGGTTAAGAAATATTGAAGAACGAGTAGAGGTATTTAATGGTTATCTGAATATTAGATCCGGGTCATATGGTACGGAAATCGAATTAGAAATACCAATTGAACATGAGTAAAATTAAAATAGCTATCGTAGATGACCATCAATTATTTAGAGATGGCCTTCATTCTCTTTTATCAAAGCATGAGGATTTTGAAGTTATGATCAATGCCAACAGTGGTATGGAATTCCTCAAAGCACTAGAGGAAGGTGCTTCGCCAGAAGTACTGTTGTTAGACTTGACTATGCCAGAGATGAGTGGGTTTGAAGTACTACTTAAAATAAAGAAGAAGTATACTAGTATTAGAACTATCGCAATCTCAATGCATGATGATGGCAATTACGTGATGCAGTGTATTCGTAATGGGGCGTATGGCTACCTACTAAAAAACGCGGATGAAAACGAATTAATAAAGGCCATATGTACAGTATATGACGGTAAGAAATATTTCAATCAAGAGATTTCTCAGCGAATGATTAATATTATTTCTGTAGAGGGAAATCAACCTAGAAAACTATCGAAAAAGGAAGCAGAGATACTTCAATTGATAGCAGGTGGCCAGACTACTAAAGATATTGCCAATAACTTATTCATAAGTACACGTACGGTGGAGACGCATAGAGCCAACATGATGAAGAAGCTAGATGTCAAAAACACCGCCGAATTGATTAAAAAAGCCTCAGAACTTCACCTTTTGTAAGGTGTGCCATCCGTATTTATACTTAGTTGTTTACTAGGTAAATAACGACAAAAAAAATACCGTTTTTCTTAGAGTAAACTCTGCTCTTTTGGATCGTTAAACTATTCGAAAGAAATGACTACTTAAACGCTAGAAAAATGAAATATTTAATTGGAATGCTCATCGCAATGTTTGTCACAGTAGGAGCTATAGAAGCTCAAGTTCCAAAAGATTTAAAAGGCCCAGCGGCAAAAAACTACAAACCATGGAGAGATAAAAATAAAGAAGCCAGCGTTAATGTGGTGTCTATTCCATCCAAAAAAGCATTAAAGGGTCCTGAAGCTAAAAACTATAAGCCTTGGAAAGATGAAAATGATCTTACAGCAAGTATTAAGGTCAACGAGGTAAAGGCTAAACTAAATGGGCCCGCTGCTAAGAATTATAAGCCTTGGAAAGATTAAAAATCTCACAGCTAGAATGTCATGATCTCACAAGGATCATGATAAGTAGTAATACTTAAAGCAGTTAAATCTATTTGGATTAATTATTAAGCCGGTAATAACCGGCTTAATAATTTCTCAGAATCCATACATTATTGTTAGTAATGTTCATAAATCCAACTTTATAATGAAATGGAGAGTTAATAACATTTAATAAATAATCATTCCATTTCAACCTTGAAAATGTTCTTCTTCTTAATTCTAACGACGAATATGATGGACAACCATCATTTTAAAATTGTTTAGAATTCTGGGTATTGTGTATGAAATTAGGCTTATAATTTAGAATTATATACCATACAACTTGAAGAGTGTAAAAGACAAATTGTCTTTTCTAGTAATGTCATAACGACAAATAATCTCCTCTCTCGGGTAGAAAGTAGGTACGCTCATCATTATAAGATTTTTTATATAAACGTCAGAACCTTTTAAATTAAGGCAGCTCTGTGGTGTTCTTAAAAACCAACTTTTGTAAATCGGAACTTGAGGGGCTTTCAAATATTTCCAAATCAAAATATCTAGCGGTTGCCATAATGTGATCAAAAATATCTGATTGAATTCCCTCATATTCGATCCATGTTTTTATGCTAGAGAAACAGTATATTTCCAATGGCACACCTTTTTCCGTCGGCTCCAACTGCCTGACCATGTAAGTCATATCAAGATTGATATTTGGATTGTTCTTTAATGTGTTGAGAATATAGGCTCGAAATACACCTATGTTCGTCATTCTACGACCATTGACTACAGAGGCATCAGTATTTGCATTGTTTTCAGTATTGTAAGTCAAAATTTCAATCGCTCTTTTTTCTATATGTTCCCTGACCAATTCCATTTGAGAATAGCGCTTGAGCATCTTGTCAGTACAAAATTGCACTGAAGATATTTTGAAATTTATGGAACGCTTAATTCTTCGACCTCCACTTTCTTCCATACCTCTCCAGTTTTTAAAACTATCACTGACGAATGAGTAGGTAGGTACGGTAGATATAGTTTTATCCCAATTACTGACTTTAATTGTAGTTAGGTATATACCTATTACATCACCATCGGCCCCATACTTAGGAACTGACACCCAATCACCTATTTGGACCATGTCATTGATAGTAAGCTGTATACTTGCAATAAAGCCAAGAATTGTATCCTTAAAAATTAGAAGTATAACAGCAGAGACAGCACCGAGTGCGCCCAAAAGAGCTAGCGGATTGCGATCTATTAAAATGGATAGTAGAAAGAGGCCGCCTATGGCCCAAACCACGATTTTAGCTAGCTGCGTAAAACTGGCAATAGGTCTGTCTTTAAATCTACTCGATGTACTATAGTAGACATTTGAAGCGGATATAGAGGAAATAATAATTCGAATTACAACTAAAGTAATGTACGCTGTGGTGAACGTTTTTATAGTAGGAACCCATACTGGATAATCTGAAAAAACCAATGGTAAAGCACCAGTAATATAGATAGCAGGGACAATGTGGGGTAGTTTTGCAAAAGCTCCTTCTAATAAAACATTACTCCATTGTGCAGAGGCACGCCCTTCGATCCTCTGAATAAACTTAGCGATTACAAGCTGCGCTATTTTCCACAACAGAATTGCCGCTAGTCCTGTTATTAAAATAAGAACAACCATTTTCAGCAGCTGGGCCTGATTCTGATGGATATTGAAATTACTAAGTAGCCAGTCTTCGAGAAACTTGGCAAAAGTTGTTTTTTGCTCAATCATAAAATTAAAAATAGGGAATGCCTATATGATACTTTACTAAGCTTTGGAAGATTAGTGAAGCTGACAGGCTTAACAGCTTTAAGAATCCTGAAAGGCTTCTCAAAGCAGTGTGTAATCTGATTTAAATTGTATACCCTCCATCAGCAGTAAATACCCCGCCAGTACTGTAGGCAGAAGCCTCTGAAGCTAGAAAAAGCGCTAAACCAGAAATATCGGCTGGAACTCCTATTCTGGATATAGGAAGTCGCTTAACAAGTTTCTCTGTTGCTTGTGCATTACTCCATAGTGCCTCACTAAATTTTGTTTTGATCAATCCAGGACAAATAACATTGGCACGAACCCCAACTTGCCCAAATTCCTTGGCCATCACTTTGGTAAGCGAAATGAGCGCCGCTTTGCTAACGCTATAAATACCCAAAAGTGGCTCTGGTGAAATACCACCAATGCTGCTTATGTTAATAATAGATCCGCCACCATTCTTGGCCATTGAAGGTAAGGCTAGTTTAGCCAACTCAAAGGGGCCTTTTAGGTTGACATTCATAATATGATCGAATGCATCTCCATCAGTTTCCGTCAAGGGTCCATAGGCAGGATTGGTAGCAGCATTATTTACAACAATATCTATTCGACCATATTCCTTTATCGTAGCACTCACAAGGTTTTGAAGATCACCTAGTTTTCCGGTATTGGCTGAAATACCAATGGCTTGGTGTCCCCTCTTAGTTATTGCTTCCACTACCTCATCAATAGTCTCTTGCCTTCTACTCGACACAACTACCTTGGCTCCATATTCAGCATACAATTCGGCTATGGCTCGTCCAATTCCTTTACTTGCTCCTGTTATAATTGCTACTTTATTCTTTAATGAGAACTGTTCCATTTTCTAGATCAATAGTTTGAATTCACAATATAACGAGATTTATATTTCTGGATTAAAAAACAACTGTTGCTTCTGGCTATTTTTCATATGTCTTTAGCCTTCCAAATCAAAAAAATATGATCGATCGCTACCCATTTATTTTATACTTTTGGCACTTTGAAACAATAAGAGAATATGTACAGGGTATTTAAACTAGTTTCCAGAATTACGATTATAATTTTTATAGGAATGCTGTTGTATGTCTACGCATACTTACCCGAAGTAGTAAAGCTGTACATTGATGACAATGATGTTGCCATTATAGCGGTAGGGAAGGAGCAGTTTTTCTATGGATGCCTTGGAATTTTTGTTGTGTGTACTCTTATTTTATCTTATTTAAAAAAATCTCTCCAAGCCATACCTCTCACCAATTCCAAAGATTCCATTTCAGAGGCTAAGAAAGAAGGTTTACAATCTTGGGCTCATAGCCTATCAGTTGTACTCTATTTATTTTTTACAGCAACCATCGCCTTTATTGGAATGTATCACAACAGTGAACATTTTAATATTTCGAATTTTGCTTTCTTGATTTACATTGGCCCTGTTTTACTATTAGGTTGGATTTTTTATTTACCCATTCTTCTATTTTCTAAGTCATGATTTCACCTGTTAGTCAAATTGTTAGGTAATTTGACTTCAATTATCACTCAAATTAAAGTGTTAGTTCATGTGCATTTTTGAGCTTTTTAATTGTAAAAAGTTAGAGTGAAATGATATATATTCACGATCATTTTTCACTAAGAATACTTTACATAGCGGATGGCAGCACAAGTAGGAGAGTACACCGAAGATAGTATAAAATCACTCGACTGGAAGGAACATATTAGGCTCAGGCCTGGAATGTATATTGGTAAGCTAGGAGATGGAACTGCCCCAGACGATGGTATCTACGTTTTGGTAAAGGAAGTCATGGACAACTGCATTGATGAACATGTGATGGGACATGGCAAAACTATTCATGTGAAGGTGACCGATCAAAGAGTTGAAATCAGAGACTATGGTAGGGGGATTCCTTTGGGTAAAGTGGTGGATTGCGTATCTAAGATCAATACTGGTGGAAAGTATGATTCAAATGCATTTCAAAAGTCTGTAGGGCTTAACGGTGTAGGTACAAAGGCCGTTAATGCTCTATCAAGCTATTTTAAAGCACAGTCATATAGAGAAGGTCAGACAAAGTTAGCAGAATTCAATACTGGGGTATTGGTCACTGACAACAAAATAGTAAAGTGTGAGGACAGAAATGGAACTTTCATAGCTTTTGAACCTGATAACACAGTATTTAAGAATTACCACTTCATTCCAGAATACCTGGATAACCTCATGTGGAACTATGCATTCTTGAATGCAGGATTGTCTATTAATTTCAACGGAAAAAGGTATCACTCTGAAAATGGTCTCCTAGATTTACTGAGTCGAAAAACAGATCCTGAAACACTTAGGTATCCCATTATGCACCTCAAAGGGGAGGACATTGAGCTTGCACTTACCCACAATAATCAGTATGGAGAAGAATACTATTCATTTGTAAATGGCCAATACACTACTCAAGGAGGCACACATTTAGCAGCCATGCGTGAGTCTGTTGTAAGGACGGTAAGAGATTTTTATAAAAAGGAATATGATGCCGCTGACGTGCGAGCAAGTATTGTAGGTGCCATATCAGTGAGAGTGCAAGAGCCAGTATTCGAGTCGCAGACTAAAACGAAACTTGGTTCAATCAATGCAGCACCTGAAGGTCCTACAATGAGATCGTTCGTCAATGATTTCATTAGGAAAGCGCTTGACGATTATCTTCATAAGCACTCTAGTGTCGCTGAGGCACTGCAAAAACGTATCCTGCAATCGGAAAGAGAGCGAAAAGAGATAGCTGGCATTAAGAAATTGGCAAATGAAAGAGCTAAGAAAGCCAACCTTCATAATAAGAAACTAAGAGATTGTCGCATACATTTTGATGATAAAAAAGGAGATGAGGATTTACGAAAGACGAGCACGCTATTCATAACAGAAGGAGATTCGGCAAGTGGATCCATAACTAAATCAAGAAATGTACAATCCCAAGCTGTATTTAGTTTGCGAGGGAAACCTTTTAACTGTTATGGATATACAAAAAAAGTGGTGTATGAAAATGAAGAATTCAATCTACTGCAGCATGCGCTTAACATCGAAGATGGCATTGAAGGGCTGAGGTATAATCAAATTGTGATTGCCACAGATGCTGATGTAGATGGCATGCATATTCGTTTATTGTTACTCACATACTTTCTTCAGTTCTTTCCAGAGTTGGTAAGAGGAGGACATGTTTATATATTGGAAACACCTTTATTCAGGGTAAGAAATAAAAAGGAGACTATATACTGTTACACTGAACAGGAAAGGGTCAATGCGATTCAGAGACTAAGCCCTAAGCCTGAGATAACTCGTTTCAAAGGATTGGGTGAAATTTCTCCTAATGAGTTTGGCGCTTTTATAGGAGAGAATATTAGATTAGAACCTGTCATCCTTAATAAGGATACCAAAATCGCTGACTTGCTTAAATTTTATATGGGCAAAAACACGCCAGACAGGCAGCTGTTTATCATCGATAAGTTGAGGGTAGAAAAGGATATTTTACAAGAAGAGGTCGCTTAATTTATGCAAAGGACAAAGACACTTACAACAAAACATGTTAAGGCCCACAAAACAGGTCTTCTGGTACTTTTTTTTGCAGGTATATTGGTGATTATATTCGCTTTTTTTAATGATAAAATGTCCACAATGATGTTTGTGCTCATTCCATCCATGTTTTATTCGGTATATATCAATATTCGAAATACAAAACGTATTCGCCAAGTAGAATATGATGATTCCAATTTATATGCTTGGCATAATGAGTATCAAATTCAAATACCATTTGAGGAGATAAGAGAAGTCAAAATTGAATCAGCTGGATATCTTTTCAAGCTATACAAAAAGACACAAGTGGGTAAGGAAATACTGTGTTTGCCTTCCCTTTTATATCCGTTGAATTACAAAAAAGTAGATGGGCAGATGAATAGGGTAAGAGAAATGATAGCCAAAAGAAAAAGGGAAGTAAGTAGAGAATTGGTTGATTCTACCAATCAACTAAATAGTGTGAATTTATAATGCAAAGAACAAAGACACTTACGACTTATACAATATTGGTTTACAAATCAACAGTATTATTGATGGTAGCCGTATTTCTGACCTTTTTTTTCATAAAGTCTGCGGCGGGCCCAAGCTCATTAATGATTTTGGCGCCATATATATACTTGTTTTATGTTATGATCAAAGGGGTATTTGGCATTAAATACGTAGAGTATGACCAAGCAAACCTTTATGTCAGTCATAACGATTACCAAGTTCAAATTCCATTTGAAGAAATAAAAGAAGTAAAATTGATGTCAATCGACGGGGTTTATAAATTCATTCTATTTAAAAAGGGACAACTAGGAAAAGAAATTCTTTGCAAACCTTCCATTTGGTATCCATTTAATTTTAATAAAGTGGACAATGAACTGCATAGGATTAGAGGATTGATATATAAAAGAAAGCAAGAATCTTACAAAGAAATATCGGGTGGTGATCAGGCTCAATTGAGTAGTATGAATCTTTAATTGCCTGTAGTGATAACAAACTAGAAGAAGGAAGGGAAATAGATGAACGAAGAGAACAACGAAGAATTAGAAAATTTGCCACCTGACGAATCAGGAAGTGGTGAAGGTACTATTCATGAGGTGGTACCTGTATCCGGTATGTACGAAAACTGGTTTCTGGATTATGCGTCCTATGTAATTCTGGAAAGGGCCGTACCAGCAATTAATGATGGTTTAAAACCTGTTCAGAGAAGGATTCTTCATGCCATGAAGGAAATGGATGATGGGCGATACAACAAGGTAGCCAACATCATTGGAAGTACTATGCAGTATCACCCGCATGGGGATATGTCTATTGGGGATGCTATGGTAAATCTTGGGCAAAAGGAATTGCTAATCGATATGCAAGGAAACTGGGGTGACGTTCGAACAGGTGATCGTGCGGCTGCATCAAGGTATATTGAAGCACGACCTTCTAAATTTGCTTTAGAGGTACTCTACAATCCACAGACCACTAATTGGCAGCTGTCTTATGATGGCAGGAAAAAGGAACCTGTTACACTTCCTGTAAAATTTCCATTACTTCTTGCTCAGGGGGTAGAAGGTATTGCGGTTGGACTATCAACCAAAATATTACCACATAACTTTTGTGAACTTATTGATGCTTCAATCAAACACCTTTATGGCAAAAGTTTTAAGCTGTATCCTGATTTTCTCACAGGAGGCACAATCGACGTAGAAGAATACAATAAAGGTCTTCGTGGTGGCAAAGTGAAAGTCAGAGCCAAAATAGAAGAACTTGATAAGAAGACACTGGTTATCAAGGATATTCCTTATGGAACCACAACTACTAGCTTAATAGAATCAATCGTAAAAGCCAATGATAAAGGCAAGATCAAGATCAAAAAAGTAGTTGATAATACGGCTAAAGACATTGAGATACAGGTAGATATTGCCCCAGGGCAATCGCCTGATATTACAATAGACGCATTGTACGCTTTCACTGACTGTCAAGTATCGATTTCACCCAATGCCTGTGTGATTATAGATGACAAGCCCATTTTCATGAATGTGCATGATATCTTAAAGATCAATACAGATCAAACGGTACAATTACTTAAGCAGGAGCTTGAAATAAGAAAGTCAGAATTACTGGAAAAGATTCTTTTTTCTTCTTTAGAAAAAATATTCATTGAAAACAGAATCTATAGGGACATTGAAGAATGTGAGACCTGGGAAGCTGTAATTGAAACGATCGATAAAGGACTAGAGCCCTTCAAGGCTGAATTTTACAGAGAAATTGATCGAGATGATATCATTAGATTGACGGAGATCAAAATAAAGAGAATCTCAAGGTTTGATGCGTTTAAGGCTGATGAGTTGATGAAGAAACTTCAGGACGAATTAGCAGAAGTGGAGCATCATTTGGCCAATATAATTGACTACTCGGTTTCCTATTTTGAAAGACTTCTTGAAAAATATGGAAAGGATAAAGAGAGAAAAACCGAAATCTCATCAATAGAAACCATCACGGCAACTGTGGTGGCAGCCAATAATCATAAACTTTATGTCAACCGAAAAGAAGGTTTCATCGGTTATGGCCTTAAGAAAGATGAATATTTGGAAGAGTGTTCTGATTTGGATGACATCATTGCCTTTAGAAAAGATGG
>JBLHWH010000076.1:0-28613 GCA_047628935.1 Halioglobus sp.
AAAGAGTGAAATTACTACAGCGATGGGTTTCAACCCATTGTATTTATTTAAAACGAATACAAAACCCTGAAAGGGTGACATTATAAATTCCACCAGATCATATCAATAAACTATTTGCAATCATTTATTTTTGTCCTTTTAGCTTTCTCCATTGATACCTTATTAATTTTTCAATTTACAATTTCCACATCTTTCTCTTTTTATTTTTCTTGTTCATGATCTTAGTTCCGAGAAGTGTCTCCCATAGAAGTAAACCTGATATTTTTTCCACTTTGGAGGTTTCAACTAAGAAATCATCTAGCCTTTTGGTAGACTTTTTATTTGGAATTATGAATGACCACATATTTATCGTCCCAGTATTCCTTTCTGTGAGCACAGACTTAAAGAAGGCATGCGGAATTGGTAAAGTCACATCAATACCTTCTTTACTATCTCCCATCATTTCTACTTCTTCATCAAAATAAAACAAAGGACCTGATATTACATACGTTTCAAATACCTTCTTATCACTATCAAGTTTTCTGACTGCGGTTTCTAGTTTTTTCCAAATCCCTTTATTAAAACTCGGTACTTGAGGACACATATTGGATAGTAAAAATGTTTCACTATTCTGTACCCCTGTCTCCAACTGATTTGCACTAGCGACAAGGTGACCTCTCTCGAACCCTGAGTTTTCATATACTTCTTTATCTGCACGAAACCTTTCTGAAATTCTATAATCTGATCGAAAATTATCTCCTCTTCTTACATCTGTTGTATTAGGATCGACAATTTCCAAAGCCCATTTTGCTTGTCTAAAGTAAAATGAATAACCTGCAATATAGTGTCTATTATATAGGATTTGATCTGCAGCAGGTAGCCCATATCTTGCCTCTCTTTTCAAATTAGGAAAGCTCATAATCGTTTGGTTTGAGGTTATTAATATTCTTTGATCTATAACTATACTTTAAAAGAATAAATTAACCGAAAAAATGATCTTAAAGGTAAACGTTGTTTCTAAGTTAAGCATTTTAAAATACATGGACAATGTAACACGGCCTCTAACCATTTCTCTAATGCCATTTCTGTTACTATATGACACAGATAAGTATGGTAAAAGAATGGCTTGCCTAGCAAACGCTCGGTATACAGATATGCGAGAGATGGCGTGCGAGGAAAACACTTGTAAGAAGGCCTTTCTTAGCAAACGTTCGTAGAATTGAAAGTCGAAAACATCACCCGTTTTCCATATAAAGCCATCTTTTCGTTTGCGACATTTTAATATATAATTGTAATAAAGCTTATTATCCAGAAGGAATCAAATATCCTCTTATAAATTAATTGGGGTTCACCCCAATTAAAGAATGAACCCCATTTATTTTAATATCGTATTGTCACTTCGAATGATTTGGTCTGAGCTATTACTTTCCCTCTACAACCACATCAGGTGTAGTATCCACCACCACCTTTATCACATCATCACTACTTCCACCAACCATTACTTCATACTCACCTGTTTCTACAAACCACTTTCCTTCATTGTCAAACCAGCCTAGCTCTTTATCAGTAAGAGTAAACTTGATAGATTTTGATCTACCTGACTTGATTTCAGTTTTTCTAAATCCTTTTAGCTCTTTGATAGGTCTTGTAAATGAAGAATATAAGTCTCTAATATATAGCTGAATCACCTCTTCTCCATCATATCCTCCTGTATTGGCTACACTTACAGATACTTCGATTGATCCATCTTCTTTTTTGTCTGCTTTCAGTTTAGAATATTCAAAAGTGGTATAACTCAATCCATGTCCAAACGCATAGAGTGGGTCCAATGTCTCGTCAGAGTAATGTGACCAAAATACTAAATCTTTATCTGAAGGTTGATCGGGTCTACCTGTAGATTTAGTATTATAGTAAGATGGGATCTGCCCCACAGACCTGGGAAATGTCATTGGTAACTTACCAGAAGGATTATATTCTCCCATTAGAACATCCGCTATGGCATTTCCACTTTCGTTTCCTAGCTGCCATGCCTCTACTATTGTTGGAATGTTGTCTTTTGCCCATGGAAGAGTCAATGGTCTGCCGTTGAATAACACCAAAACAACATTCTTATTCACGGCTTGTATCGCTTCTAGCAATTCTTGTTGCAATCCTGGAAGACCAAGTTTAGATCTCGACCTAGCTTCTCCTGATTGAAACCCATGTTCGCCTAATGCCATGATGACTATATCCGCAGATTTAGCAGCTTCTACTGCTTCATCAATCCCTGTTCTATCTGTTTCATTGATATATGTTTCAAATACAAATGCTGTTGGTTTATCAATTAGTTTTACACCTTGATAAAAACTCCAATCCACACCTTTATATGGTTCTAATCCCTCTTGTAAAGATACAGCTGACCCATCTTCAGATGCTAGTCTCCAACTCCCTAATGGACTATTCTTTTCAGAAACCATTGGTCCTATTACAGCTACTTTCTTATTTGTACGATTAAGCGGAAGCAATCCACTTTCATTCTGAAGTAACACAATAGATCTCTTTGCCATATCTCTTACATCAGCGATATTTCTCTCGCTTCCGATTTCCGTTTTTTCTCTATCTTCATTACAGTATTTGTACGGATCATCAAATAGACCTAACTCATATTTCACATTTAGGATGCGTCTTGCAGCATCGGTAATATTTGCCTCATCTACTTTTCCGTCTCTTACTAATTTTGCAAGATGTTTGATATAGAAGTAACTTTCCATGTCCATATCTGAACCAGCATTCGCACATCGCATTGTTGCTTCCTCTTCAGTTGCTGATTGCCCATGAGTAATAGTTTGTTTGACTGACCACCAATCAGAAACAACAAATCCTTCAAATCCCCAAACCCCTTTTAAAATATCTCTTTGTAGATAAGAACTTGCATTTACTGGCACTCCATTTAGATCATTAAATCCATTCATAAAGGTAGCAACTCCTGCATCTGACGCTGCTTTAAATGGTGGCAAAACCATATTATGAAGTGTCGTACCACTCATATCAGTAGAGTTATAATCTCTACCGCCTTCTCCAAATCCATAGCCAGCAAAATGCTTTGCACAAGCTGCCAATGTCAATGGGTCAGAAAGACTTTCTCCTTGAAACCCTTGTACTCTAGCAATTGCAATTTTACTACCTAGATAAGGATCTTCTCCAGCTCCTTCCATCACTCTACCCCATCTTGGATCTCTAGATATATCGACCATAGGTGCAAAAGTCCAATTAAGCCCAGATGCCGCAGCTTCTCTACTCGCCATAGCTGAAGATTTTTTGATGGCCTTCATATCCCACGAAGCTGATTCTGCTAATGGTATAGGTGATTGAGTTTTATACCCATGAATCACATCATATCCAAATATCATAGGAATGCCAAGTCTTGAATTCTCCACCGCCAATTTTTGCATTTGTCTTACCTCTTCCACACCACGTATATTGAGCATTCCGCCAACAAGTCCATCTTTTATATTATCATACTTCTGAGCGGCATCCCCTTCATTTGGTGCAGGCCCTGTAAGGTCATAAAATCCATTATACAGATTCATTTGTCCTACTTTCTCTTCTAAGGTCATCTTTTTTAGAAGTGATTCTACTTTATCATATTTATTCAAAGTACTTACCGTTTTTGTGGCATTTGTTACTTTATTGGATTTACATCCAATTCCAAGAACCAATAGAATTAAAGAAAATGCGCCTAATTTTAAATTATTTTTCACAGATAATATTTTTCAATGAGGCACTAAAATACAATATAGAATGGCTTTGTGTAAACTTCACACAAAGTTTATTAAAGAAAATGACTTTCCTTAATAGTTATGGCATTTAGTTATGAGATATAGTTAAAATAAAATGAAACATTTACCCTTTTGTTAACTTGTCAATTAATAATTTGAGTGCTTCTATTTCAGATTTAAGAAGCTTCACTTCATTTTTAAGAATGTCAATTTCATTTTTTGAATCATTGCTATAAATAGGTTTTACACTTGATCTATTTTGATCATGATTAGTAGGCGAATCACCAACAAAAGAAGTAGTAGCATCCATCCAACTAACGACTCCATTTCCATCAGTCGTAAGAACTTGATTCACTGTTCCATCTATAGAAGGTAGTATATATGCATTATTTACATCCAATTGTCCCACAACTGTAACAGTTGGTATACTTTCAGTCATTGCAGTTGAAAACCCAGATCCACCACTATCTCCAGATATCCCTCCATTTGCATTAACTAGATTGACGTTATAATAAAAAGTGAGGTCTCCCGTCCCTCCACTTGGAGCGATCCACTCAAAAGTAAAAGTATTAGTAGCAGAAGTTCCATTATGTTCTGCATAAGTTCTTCCTCCTGCAATATTAGCCGCAGTAGAAATTTTTGCATTTGATGAAGGATTAGAAAAAACAGCAACATCAGCATCAGCTCCATCTAAAACCGTCAATTGAAAACCGTAACCAAATGGCGTTCCAGATTCTGCAGTTGCTGTGAGAGAAACTTGATATGTATCTCCTGGAACATAATCCGTAACTGTCCCTCCTCCTCCATCTGTAATTTCTAGAGCTGTTATCGGAGTTCCAAATGCACCTCCAGAGTGGCAAGAGGAACATAATGTACCTGACTCACCAGGAGCACCTGTATATCCTTGTCCAACTTGAGACGCTGGACCTGAAGAATACTTCAATGAAATAATTGTCGAAAACATTAACGCGAATAAGACATAATTTTTTTTCATTACTATTAGTTTTAATATATTTAAATAGGGATTACTATTACATTGATTCCTTAAAAATAGCAAATATTTGTTAATTCATTGAAATCTATGAAATCAAAAACAGCAGTACTATTCATTATAGTCATTTCACAATTCTGTTGTACTTCAATGTGGTTTGCCAGCAATGCTGTCTTGACTGACTTAATAACTCAATTTGACTTGGGAAGTAATACAATTGGCTACATGACCAACGCCGTTCAATTTGGGTTCATTGTAGGTACTTTAATAATGGGAATCCTGTCTATATCCGATCGTTTCTCCCCGTCAAAAGTATTTTTCATCTCCGCTATCATAGGTGCTTTACTTAATTTGGGAATCATCTTAGAATCTAACACATTGGCTACACTTCTTATATATCGATTTGGGGTAGGATTTTGTCTTGCAGGTATATACCCAGTAGGTATGAAGATTGCTTCCGATTATTTTGAAAAAGGATTAGGAAAATCATTGAGTTATTTAGTGGCAGCCCTAGTTTTAGGAACAGCATTTCCTCATTTACTCAAATCATTATCCAGCTCCAATGAATATAATTGGCAAAACGTAATTTATATTACTTCATTCATATCCGCATTAGGAGGATTACTAATCTATACATTGATTCCAGATGGCCCATTTAGAAAGCCAACTTTTAAATTAGACCTTACTAAAGCCTTTACTATTTTCAAGGATAAACAATTTAGATCCTATACTTTTGGTTATATTGGTCATATGTGGGAGCTATATGCTTTTTGGGCATTTGTTCCTATCATACTTCTCAATTCTTCTAACGCAAATCCATCTTTTGATATACCTCTATGGTCTTTTATAATTATTGCATCTGGTAGTATTGCATGCTTGATCGGAGGTCACCTATCTTCGATACATGGAAATCGTCATATTGCTATAACCGCCCTTATGTCATCTGGCATTTATTGTCTAATTTTTCCATTCATATACCATTCTAACCAAACTTTACTCCTAGGTCTACTTCTTTTTTGGGGAATGACGGTAATAGCAGATTCTCCACTTTTTTCAGCTTTAGTAGCTAAAAGTACCCCTAAAGAATTCCGAGGCACAGCATTAACAATAGCAACTTGTATAGGATTTAGTATTACGATAGTAAGTATTCAACTGCTCACTTATTTAGTTGATAATTATGATTCAGATTATGTATATTGGGTGTTATTAGTTGGGCCTGTGTTGGGAGTGGCTAGTGTATTGAGAACTACGATTTCCCCATCGGATCGTAGTGAAAATTAGGATCAAATCATTACGTATTCTTAGATGATCGTATTGCATAAAGGTCGGAGACCGAGTCGATCAAATGTTGACAAAAAACAAAACAATAGTAAAAGTAAATATTTAAAAGCAAAGCGGTCCCAAAGCGAAGCCGTCGATCTAATAGTCTAAAATAAGCCAAGCCACACTTACTACTCCAACATTGCTTTCAATTCATTCAACTTCATCATACACTCTATCGGCGTCATGCTGTTGATCTGAATATCCTCCAATGCATTCTTCAACTTACCTGCAACAGGATCAACAGTCTCAAAAATACTCAATTGATAAGGGTCTGGTTCTATACCGGCTACTTGATCAGTTAAATCAGGATTTTTAATTCCGTCCTGACTAGTTACCGTTTTTTGTTCTAACTGTTTTAGAATTTCATAGGCTCTCTTCAGTATTTCTTTGGGCATTCCAGCCATACGAGCTACATGGATACCAAAACTATGGTTACTTCCTCCTTCTACTAATTTTCGTAAAAAAATCACTTTTTGACCTACCTCCTTAGTAGCTACATTGTAATTTTTAACCCGAGGATATTTGTTTGCCAATTCATTCAACTCATGATAGTGAGTAGCAAATAGCGTCTTTGGTTTAGCTCCTTTATTATTATGCAAATATTCAGCAAGAGACCAAGCGATAGAGATACCATCATAAGTAGAAGTTCCTCTACCAATCTCGTCTAATAAGATCAAACTTCGATCAGAAATATTATTCATAATACTAGCTGTCTCATTCATTTCTAGCATAAATGTAGACTCACCGCTTGAGATATTATCACTCGCTCCTACCCTAGTGAACAGCTTATCGATGATTCCTATTTCAGCATGTTCCGCTGGCACATATGACCCCATCTGAGCCATAAGACAAATCAATGCTGTCTGCCTTAGAATGGCTGACTTACCTGACATGTTAGGGCCAGTGATCATCATCACTTGTGTCTCATCATTGCTAAGAAAGATATCATTTGGAACATATGTTTCATCAAGCTTCATATGTTGCTCGATGACAGGATGCCTACCGTTTTTGATATCAACTTCTGTGCCATTGTTGACAACTGGTCTTGAATAGTTATATTTTTTTGCGACACGTGCAAAGGATAAAAGACAATCCACATTTGCAATCAAGGCTGCATTAGATTGAATAGGATCTAAATATTCTATAATAGATAATATCAACTCATTATACAGAGCTTCTTCTATCCCACTTATCTTCTCTTCCGCTCCTAATATTTTAGTTTCTAATTGTTTAAGTTCATCCGTTATGTATCTCTCAGCATTTGTCAATGTCTGTTTCCTCACCCAATCATCCGGAATCAGATCCTGACCTTTGTACTTATTCGTCACTTCGAGGAAATAACCAAATACGTTATTAAATCCGATCTTTAGATTAGTAATACCCGTCTTCGCAGCTTCTCTTTGTTGAATCCCTAGAAGTAGCTCTTTTGCATTTCTCACTACATTGGTATATTCATCCAATTCTTCATTATATCCATCTTTGAATGTACCTCCTTTACTGACCATAGAAGGTGGCTCTTCCGTTATGGCTTTTTCTATTTTATCTCTTACGTTTTCACACAGGTGAAGTTTGTCAGCTAAGATTGAGAGATGTTCATTCTTTGTATTTAGAAGCAATTCTTTTAATGGGCCGATATAGGTTAGCGCTCTTTTTAACTGAATCAACTCTCTAGGTGCTACTTTCATCATTGAGATCTTGGATGCCAATCGCTCCAAATCACCCATCTTTCTCAGTATAGTTTCTAATTCATCTGTAGTATCCTCCGCATCATAAAAATGACTAACCATGTCTAATCTGGCCTCAATCGCAGTCTCAGACATCAGAGGTAACAGTACCCACTTCCTAAGCATCCTTGCACCCATAGGTGATACCGTCTTATCCAATACTTGTATCAATGGAATTCCTGTCTCGTGTACTGTAGATACCAATTCCAAATTACGAATCGTAAATCGATCCAACCATACATACTCTTCCGATTGTATACGGTTGATACTTCTTATATGTTTGAGATTATTATTCTGAGTGCTCGATAGGTAATGCAATGCTGATCCCGCGGCAATCTGTCCTTGATCTAATTTCTCCACACCAAATCCTTTCAGATTAGGCACTTCAAATTTTTCTAACAATTGCTCTCTGCAGTAATCATATTGATAGATCCACTCGTCAAGCGGATAACTATAATATTTATCTCCAAAAGTAGAATTGAATTTTTTTCCAAACGATTTAGAATAGATAATCTCAGCCGGACCAAAACTATGAATCAGTTTTTCTACACTTTCTAACGATCCTTCACTTAGAAGGAATTCACCAGTTGATATATCGATAAAGGCAACTCCATGGTGATCTTTAGGTCCAAAATGAACAGAAGCTAAATAGTTATTATTCTTTCGATCGAGAATGCTATCATCAATTGTAAGTCCTGGTGTAATAACATCTGTTACGCCTCTTGCAACAATTTTTTTCTCCTTACTCGGTCTTTCCAATTGCTCACATATGGCAACACGAAAACCAGCTCTCACCAGTTTTGGCAAGTAGACATTCACGCTGTGATATGGAAAACCTGCCAATGGTATGTCAGCACCTCCATTATTCCTAGCAGTGAGAACAATCCCTAACACATCAGAAGCCTTTACAGCATCTTCTCCGAAAGTCTCATAAAAGTCACCTACTCTAAATAACAAGATCGCATCTGGATGCTTGCTTTTAAGGTTAAAATACTGCTCCATCAATGGAGTCGTTTTCTTTGCTATTGTCTTTGTCTTAGATTGTTTCGCCACAAGTATCAAATTGGTCAGCAAATTTAATGAGATTCTTTTGTTGGGCAAGGAAAGAGAGGAAAAGTTATTGAATTATTGAATTGTGGAGTTATTGAATTGTGGAGTTGTGGAGTTGTGGAGTTGTGGAGTTGTGGAGTTGTGTAGTTGTGTAGTTGTTGAGTTGTTGAGTTGTTGAGTTGTTGAGTTGTTGAGTTGTTGAGTTGTTGAGTTGTTGAGTTACTGAGTTACTGAGTTGTTGAGTTACTGAGTTGTTGAGTTGTTGAGTTGTGGAGTTACTGAGTTCTTGAATTCTTGAGTTGTTGATGAAGTGAAATATAGCACAGATCTGAGCTGAAGGTATTGACCTCGCAGCGACTCACTTATCGATTTGCTAAGCTGAAGAAATGATTAAATGTTACAATGCTATCAATTGTGGAGTTACTGAGTTGTAGAATATTTAAGATAAAAATTCGCTTTATACCCAACGATAGAATCTCGACAAGACGAGTGTCGATTAGTCCAAAATCTCGATATCTCTACCTCTCAAACTCTCGTAGTCTAATAAATACCCATACATAATTCATCCAAAATCAACTTTTTAGCTACAATATTTAGCAATGATCCAACTAATTCTATCTTTGTTAAATATTATTAAAATCTTCGGCTTCACTTTTATTGATGGATAAGATGATTGATATTTACATTCTGAACAAAAAAGAATATTACAAATGAAATTCTATAAATTTAGTTTACTGGCTATTGTAGCCCTATTGATTGTATCTTGTAAGACTGCCCCGAGTGCGGGAATGGTCATATCCGGCAAGGTAAGTGATGCGAATGATATGACTGTCCACTTCGACAGAACTATGCCCGACAATGCGAGTGAAGGGATACTTAATACAAAAGCAGACGGCGACGGAAACTTCACATTTACATTTCCAGAAAAGCTAAAAGCAGGAACTTATCGAGTACGAGCGGGAGCAAAAGCCGCTGAAATATTACTCAATGGCTCTGAAAAAACTGTTTCTATAGAAGGTGACATGAAAAGCTTCGGTGATCTAACATACATTGTAAAAGGTGCACCATTAACGGAAGAATATCTTTTATTGATCTCGTCCTACATGTCTAAAAAAATAGATACACAAAGTCTTAGGGATAAAGCAATGAATGAACTTGATCCATTAATCGGATATCAAATATCTGCGAAGATGTTTCGTATGCGTCCAGAATTCTTAGATGTACATAAGGCTGTAGCAGCTAAAATGACATCTACTTATCCTGATCTTGAGTTAACTAGAACTTTTGCTGCACAAGTGAATACGGTAGCTAGACAATATGCATCAACGCAAGCATCTGAAAAAATAAAAGTTGGTCAACCAGCACCGAATATCTCTCAGCCTGGAGTTGATGGTAAAACAAGATCGTTATCTGATATGAAAGGAAAGGTAGTGCTGCTTGACTTCTGGGCCAGCTGGTGTGGGCCATGTAGAAAAGCAAATCCGAAAGTGGTAGACGTATACAAGAGGTACAAAGACAAAGGTTTTGATGTTTTCTCTGTCTCTCTTGATGGGTTAGATAGTAGAACAAAAGCAAGATTTAACTCAGAGGATCAAATCAAAATGCAAATGGATAGATCAAAAGAACGATGGCTAGCCGCAATAGAAAAAGATAATCTCATCTGGGATGCTCATGTAAGCGATCTCAAAAAATGGGAATCAGCTGCTGCCGCTACCTACGGTGTAAAGAGTATCCCTAAGACATTTCTGATTGGAAAGGATGGAAATATCGCTTATATCAATCCTAGAAATAATCTAGAAGAGGTTGTGAAGACACACCTTGGCATACTGTAGCCATCGAGAATTCGATCACGAAAGCTATCGGAAGAAATATCGAAATTTATAAATTTACAAAGGATTGCTTCTTAACTGGGGGTAATCCTTTTTTTAATTTTATAGAATACTTGATGTCAAGTTCTAAAAAAAGAGGAAGTGGGATTGGTTTAAGTTTATCCCAACAAATTATGTTTCTTCATAAAGGAAAAATTCAAGTCAACTCCATTGAACATAGTGGAACGGTTATACGGTTGGTATTTTAATTAATACCATTATTTCACAATTCTATTGCCTTTAACTTTTCAAGTTTCATACATCGTTTTCATGTAAGGTTATGTTCCTAAAACCTATACAAATTGGTAAAACATAAAATGTGTAGTAGTTGTTTAGATATGTTTAGATTGTTCAGATTATTTAGATTGTTAAGCAACTTCTACAAATGAGCTACGACGACAATTTTGTTTAATATTTTGATTTGGCGACGTTCCAATATTTTGATTAACACATGAATTCTTTAATTTAACGGATCACAAGAAATTCTATCTCGAATATTTACTATCCATGAAACCTCATTGCAAATCTTCTAAAAACAAAAATATTACTAGCTGGTGAAAACACAATAGACCTAGAAAAATACCCTTCTGGTATATACTTTATAAAAATGATTTCTGAATCAGAGCTTAGTACAACTAAAAAAATTATAAAAATATGAGGAAAACATGTCTACTATTTATTTTCTCACTTTCAATTATAGCCTCCTCTTATGCACAGCATAAGGGTGACTATAATTGGATGTTTGGATATAACTATACAACAGCTCTGGAAGGATCAGAGGGTACAATCATTAACTTTAATAATAAGCCACCTTCAGTAGATTACCAGCCTATATTTCCAGCACAGGCATTAGGGAACAGTGTATCTGTGATGAGCCATCCTAAATCTGGTGGCTTGTTATTCTATTCAAATGGCTGTGTTGTATTTGATGCAAATCATGAACTAATGCTGAATGGTAATGATATAAATCCAGGTTTATATCTAGACTATTATTGTGATGAAACTTTTTCACAATGGTATCCAATACAAGGCACACTGTTATCAATGGAAGATGCCTACCAGCCTGACAAGTATTACTTTTTGCACACACCAAAACAATGGCCGGAAAATGGAGGCTCATACTGTGATCGGCTGATGTACAGCTACATTGATATGACTAAAAATGAAGGGCTAGGTGAGTTAGTGGTGAAAAATGAAATTTACTATCAAACGGATGAAGAATTACAATGTGCTTACACAGCTGTGGTAAGACATGCTAATGGCAAAGATTGGTGGGTATTGCATCCAGAAAATAAAAGTAATAGGTTTTTGACTTTTCTAATTGACTCCCTAGGCCCAAATCTTGTCTCTGTGCAAGAAATAGGAGAAAAAATCATGAGACAAGGTGCCTCTAAATTTAGTCCAGATGTGAATACACTAGGTCTTTTCACTGATCTTTATGGCTATTTTCAATATGATTTTGATCGTACTACAGGTATTTTATCCAACCCAAAACATATTTTATTACAGGAGTCTGGAGGAGGCGGAGGTTTATCATATTCACCATCCAGTGAATTTGTCTACCTTTTTTATGCAGATAAAATATTTCAACTAGAAACCCAAATAGAAGACCTAAATGAAGAAGTCGTTTTAGTAGACACTTTAGTACTCTATGGTGATGGTCTTAGCGCTAGCTTTTCACATGGGCAATTAGGCCCAGATTGTAAAATCTATATTACCCACAGAAGTGGTGTAAATTATCTAGGAGTTATCAACAATCCTGATAAAAAAGGACAAGAATGTAACCTGGAGCAACGAGGATTAGATCTTGCCTATTTTCATGACATATTATCCATCCCCAACTTCCCACCCTTCCGAGTTGATGAGGACGATAAGTGTGATGATACGATTTCTAGTCTATTTCCTACTTTGATACGACCTAAGCAGACTTACTTCGCGTACTATCCTAATCCTGTAGAGGATGTAATGAAGGTATTGCCTAGAGTGGATGGTCGGTATACGATTACGGATGCTAGTGGTGGTTTGGTCAGGGATGGAGAATTCGAAGCGGATACTGAGCAAATACTCGATATGGGTGATATGGCTCCTGGGGTATATTTTATTAATATGATTATGAATAGAGTGATGGTGCAGAGTGAGAAATTGGTAAAAATCTAAAATCACTCCATTCAAGCATTTACTCGTTTCAACATTCAATTATTGAATTCGCTCATTGAATTCACTCATTTCACTCAATCAACACATAATCATCCGTCAATGCTATAGAAAAATGATTATCAATATCCATGAAGACTATATTTCTGAGGATACCCTCTCCTATCTGTTTTCCAAGTCCAGTTTCTTGATTGTAACCTGAGAACAACCATCTAGAAGACATTGGTACACCACCTACTTGCTTGTAGTCTAAATAGGTGATAGCATGTGCAGACTTTTCAGCTTCTTCGATTGATGTACCACCTCCAGTTACTATATATCCAATATGCTCTACCAAGTTAGATTCTGGATTAGAGTGTACCATGTACCAATCATTAGGTGAATCACCCGTTCCATCTTCGAAAGTCAATTTAGCTCTATTTTTAATTTTACCATTTATTTCCATCGGTGACATTTTCTTCCAAACCGTACCAGAGTCACTGAATTTGTATGGCGCCATGAAAAAATACTGATAAGTATAGATTCCAAATTTTTCATTCTCCCACTCTGATTTATCAGCATTGGTGTATGTTTTACCATCTAACATGATTGTTGATATTCCATTTTTCTTATCGACTCTGATCGCTGAAGAGTTTGGTGTAGTGAAGATCTTCATCAGACTTTTACTTTTTCCAAATGTCATGTCAAGGTTGAAACAAATCATATCGTTATTAAACACTTCATCCTTTTCGTGAGCAAACTCTAGATTAGTTACAAAAGAAGGGTGATTAGATTCTATAGTTGCTGAAATTTGTTCAGATGAAGTAACATTTACTGCTCTCTTGTCTTTGCAGGAGATGAAAGATAAAAGGCAGAGCGCAAGAATAGTTACTGGAAGCTTCATTGTTGTTATATTTTATATTCCTCAGAATTCGAATCGATCTATCGAAAGGAAAAGCAAAAGTATTAATTTAATGTAATTCAAGTAATAGATGTTTACTTCCTCTCCTTAAATTTCACTCCGAAGAGGGATAAATGTCATGCCTCGGGCAATAAGACATTTTTTTTTGCTTTTCTATAGAAACATCTTTTAGTACACCAAGCCTGAGAATTTGTAATTCTCTATACTTGGTTAAGTGTTTTGTCACAGAAAATCACTTATCAATTTCTGATGCCGATTATCGATATGAATAGTCATAAGCCATTAGAGTAATTATCGAAAATGGGTATTATGTATTGAGAAAGTCACGCACAAATAAAAAAGAGGCGCAAATTTGCGCCTCTTTTTTATTTGTGTTAAGTGTTAGTTTTGTTTTAATCTAGTGAAGATTCAATTGTACTTGTTTCTCCAGTTCTATCACTTTATCCTTGAATACTAGATCGGTATCCATAAGATCTTGTACCGCTTTCACAGAATATAGAACAGTAGTGTGATCTCTACCTCCGAAGTTTGCTCCTATATCCTTTAGTGTGTTACTTGTAAAAGTCTTAGCAAGGTACATTGAAAGTTGTCTTGCGATAACTATGTCTCTCTTTCTAGTTTTACTGTGCAATTTTTCGACAGGTACTTTGAAGTATTCCGCTACCAATAGTTTGATATTTTCTACCGTAATCTCCTTATTATCCTGACTCACAAATTGATTAACAACATCTTTCGCAAGCTGTAAGTCTATCTCTTTTTTGTTCAGTGTAGATTGAGCTACAAGTGTAATAATTACACCCTCGATTTCTCTTATATTGTTTTTAATATTAAAACAAATGTACTCTTGTATCTCTTCCGTAAGTTCTAAACCTTCTTTTGCCATTTTAACAGACAAAATTTCCCTTCTAGTTTTATAGTCTGGAGTAGTAAGGTCTGCTGCTAGTCCCCATTTAAACCTACTGATTAATCTATCTTCTACTCCTTCGATATCTTTAGGAGGTCTGTCAGAGGTTAAGATTATCTGTTTTCCGTTATGATGTAGCTGGCTAAATATATTGAAGAATACTTCTTGTGTCTTGGCTCTACCTGATAAAAAATGAATATCATCGATGATAAGTGTGTCCACCATCTGATAGAAATTCATAAAATCATTAACAGCATTATTCTTAATGGCCTGTACAACTTGATTTGTGAACCGCTCAACGGTTACATAAATGACTTGCTTTTCAGGATCTTGTGCAAGCACCTCAGCACCTATAGCATTTGTAAGATGCGTCTTACCTAATCCAACGTCACCATATATAAAAAGTGGATTAAAAGCTGTTCCGCCAGGATTGCCAGCAATAGCTTTGCCAGCCGTAGCTGCTAGCCTATTGCAATCCCCTATTACGTAAGTATCAAAAGTATAGGAAGGGTTCAACTGTGGGTCGATCTTCATTCTTTTGATGCCGGGAATAACAAACGGGTTCTTGATCTGATCAGTAGAAAATTTCTTCGGAAAATCATCATTGCCAGCAAGACTCGTGTTCTTTCCTATTCTTCGATGGTTGTCAACAAGTATCTGATATTCTAGTCTAGCCTTATCTCCTATGGTTGCCTTTAGCGCTTTCCTCAATACTCCCACATAATTTTCCTCTATCCATTCATAGACGAATTTATTGGGAACTTGAATAGTTAACGCTTCAGAAGTCAACCTAACCGCTTTCGTGGGCCCAAACCAGGCTTTGAAAGCTTCTTGAGTTAATTCTCGCCGTACAATACTCAGGCATTTATTCCACACTTCTGTATGGTCATTCGTCATGCTCTGTTTTTTCATTCATTCACAAATATGCTATTATCTACAAAAAATAATTGCAGATAGAAACGATCTATTATAAAGAATCGGTTTAGGGAATAGTGTTAATTTCAACATCATTCTTATCAAATTTCAATTCAAAAAGATTAAACTTTTTTATAATCAATTGAAAATGAAATAAGCAACTAAAATTCGGGTTTCAAACTCTTCACATCAAGATCTACTTTCTTGGGAAGGTCAAAAGTGAGTAAAATATTTCATCATTGTATACTTCCAAACATATATATTTTTAGACCATATGTTAAGACGTAAGATATTGTAATTCAATTCGATATAGATAGAAATAAAAAAATATTTCAATACTCAATATCAGCCATTTATGTATTATTTTTTTCGACACCTCATAAAGAATTGAGATATGGAGAGTTATAAATATACTTAGAAATATTTGTAATTAGATTAGAAATTACTCGGTTAAAATAAATTTTCTTTTAAGGAGCGATTAAAAAATGCGTTTGAAGTGAATGTTCAATCAAAATTCCTTGATAAAAAAAGATACATCCAATAAATTAATGAAATAATATCAAAATTTAAATCAATAAGCGAGTTTAAGTTTTACATCTTTCACATGAGTGCAGACATAAATAACTTATTCCTCAAGTGAACAGAAATAAAAATTGTAAAATGAAACTATGATTAATAGAATTTCCATCATCCTTGTGTAGGAAGATACATCGGAGAAATTTGAATCCGTTAAAACTAACTCCTTAATAAAAGCATTTTTAGCCCCTACTCATCCACTTATCCTTTATCATTTCATAACGGATAAGTACACTCGACATCCATAATCCAAGAAGCGTAAACCCTATAATAGCTGGATAGAAAACCATTCGTAGTGTATTTTCCATATCTTCTCCACCAAGAGCTGGATTACCTCCATTACCAGGATGCAAACTATCCGTCAACCTAGGAATGATAAATACCAATGGAATCAAAGCTGCAAATGCAAATATGTTATAACTCGCAGAAAGTTTGGCTCTTCTATCAATATCATTTATACTACTTCTTAATATTAGAGATGCAACATATATAAGCATAGCTACAGTAGACATGTTTAGCTTCACATCGGTAGTCCAAAACGTACCCCAAGTGTATTTTGCCCACAGTGATCCTGTGATGATTCCTAATATACCAAATAACACTGCCACATTTACAAGCGATGAAGCATAAATATCATGCTGAAGATTCCCATTAATAAGATATTTCACACTATAGACCAATGAAACGATCAACATGATAAACATAGAGAACCAAAGTGGTATATGAAAAAATGTATTTCTTATCGTTTCATGTAATACCGATCTATATGGAAATTGCATTCCAGGCTTAACAACTAAATTAGCTATTGGATTCACTTCCCATTCCGAATTATCATTCCGTGGATCCAAATCACTTCTCACAAAAACAGCATCAGGTAAGATTGCAGGTCCATCCTCTATATTATAAAGCACTAAAGTCAGTGATTCAAAAGTATCTCTTTGAGGAAAATGGTTAGGAATATCAAACGTAAGGTCAATTTCTGTATCGTTGACAATATTTATCTTACTAGCTTTTACGGAACCTATAGAATCAAGTTTAAGCCAAGCTATATTATCATTATCGATAAAGTTAGTATTGTATCCTTTGACCTTAAACTTGTGAGTCTCCCCATGCAGAATTCTCAGCGAATCATTTCCATTCTGACCAATAGAAAGTGGATCCATTCTAAGTACACCCGGTTTCAATGGTGTAGACATACCTATTACTACACTATATATAAGGATTGCAATCCCCAGAAACTTCCACCAATTTTGTCTCATAATTTCAATTTAAAATCATTCTTTCCATAATCCTGGAAAAATCAATATGATCATTCCAATCAATAACAAATCTATCCCGCCAAGGATCACTAAGTCTTCATATATCTCACTATCATTGATCAATCTCATAGCAACTGCCGTTGTTCTCTCCATGATCAACACACTCGGCAATACCAATGGTAACGATAAGATAGACATCATTGTTGAACTAGAACTACTAGATCCAGATACAGATGAAACAAATGTAAATACTGAAGATATGCCTAATGCTCCTAATAGCAATGCCTTCATAAATAACGATACATCTATAATCGGATTACCAAGAAGAACTGAAAACACACCGATAACTGTAAATGATAGAAAAAGCGTAAAAAGGTAATTGTAAATAAGCTTCGCAACTATCACCTCTAATGGCCCAAATAATGAATAGTAATATAAGTAAGTCTCTTTTCTTTCTTGTATGAATGATTTCACTATTGCATTAAGCCCAGCATATAGGACTATGACCCATACCAGGATATTCCATTCCATGGCTTTCAATTCGCCAAATGACTTATATATAATATAGGCTGATGTAATAGCAAATAAAAAAGTACCTCCTATTGCATACTTCTGACGCAACTCTATATCGATGTCCTTTTTTATGATTGCCAATACATGGGATAAATTCATGCTGCAAATATACATACCCAATGATAATATGATCTATGTATGATCACAATCTTCAATGAATCGTAGTCGTTTATTTAAAAATATTGAATAGACTATTCATCAAAAAATAAATTATTAACATAAATGACTAAATAAAAGAGGATAACATATTACGTATTATTGTAATTTGTTTTACTTTTGTTGCAGTCTCAATAATTGAATATAACTATGAATAGGATACTTGTCTGTTTATTTCTTTTAATTTTCACAGCTGATCTATCGGCAAATGCTCCTTATTTCCATGATGTCAAACCTGAAAAAGGGGAAGGTATCTTCTCTTTGCTTAGGAAGTATGATTTAATGATTCACCCATGTAATAAGGATAAGTTTTTAGAGCTCAATAAACTAACTGAAAAATCAGTCCTTCTTACCCATAGAAGCTACAAGCTGCCAATCTATATCTATACTTATAATGGTAAAAGTATACGTTCTACTATCGGAGATGACAATTGGGAAAAGGCTGTAAGAATAAAAAAATACAACGAAAATATCCATGAAAAAGGAGGTAGAAGAACAAAATATATCGATAGTAAAATATTATGGGTACCCTATCATGAAATAGCTTGTAATGGTTCTGAGACTGATTCATCAGATGAAAAAGAAATAGAAAAAACCTCCCCAAAGGATATCAAACCTAAAGTCAATACGACCAAAGCAGCTGACAAAAACAACTTGTATATTAGTCTATTTGGAGAAAAATATGCAAAAGTCAAAGTCTTAGACAAATCACTGAAAGACAAAGTATACTATGTAGTAGCTGGACATGGAGGACCAGACCCAGGTGCTATGTGTAACGACTGTCTTGATAATGAAAACTTATGTGAGGATGAGTATGCATATGACATAGCACTTAGACTAGCGAGAGACCTAATGCAGCATGGAGCTAAAGTACACGTGGTGATACAGGATGCCAATGATGGCATTCGTGACGGAGAGCTTCTTAAATGCGACTATGATGAGAAGTGTATGGGAAAATTAAAGATTCCAAGAAGACAAAAAGCGAGACTCGTACAAAGAGCAGCCGAGATCAATAGACTTTACAGAGGCTACAAAGCCCAAGGCATAAAGTATGAAGATCAAGTAGCCATTTTTCTTCATGTTGATAGCAATAGCGCTTCCAAAGAGCAAGACGTATTTTTCTATCATCATAAAAAAAGTAAGACTGGTAAAAAACTAGTAAAAAAAATAAGAGATACATTCCAAGAGAAATATGATAAATACCAAGCTGGCCGAGGATATCATGGCTCAGTCAAATCTAGAGGTCTGTATGTTATAAATTATACGCAACCTACTACCGTATTCGTAGAATTAGCTAACATCAGAAATAAGAATGATCATAGGCGAATCTTAATGAAGGAAAATAGACAAGCAGTAGCAAATTGGTTATTTGAAGGCTTGACCAGATAATTGGTAAGTCTATTTATAAAAATATTCTACTGTTATGAATGAACAAGTTTTTGAAAAGTTCCAAGAATTACAAACAGATCGTCTTCAATTAGTCAGACATGAGTTAGAACACGCTCCAGACATGTACGAATTAAGAATTGATGAAGATGTCGTACAGTTTCTTGACACTCATCCACCTAAGAGCATTGCAGACATTGAAGCTAAAACCAATGAAAACAGATCAAATTTTGACGATAAAAAAGGTATTACGTAGATTGTTAAAATAAAAGGCTCTGATGAAGCTATTGGTTACATGGGTATCTGCAGAATAGATAAACATAATAATCGTGGAGAATTGGGGTATGCCCTCAAAAAGCAATTCTGGAATAAAGGCATTGCATCAGAAGCAGCAAAGGTGGTTATCAATTATGGGTTTTCTAAGATGGAATTAAATACTATAATGGCGAATACGAATCCATTAAATGTTGGTTCTAAAGCCCTATTAACCAAACTTGGTTTTTTTTATGAGGCCCACTTTAGACAAGACTATTACTTTGATGGGAAATACCTAGACAGTGATATCTATGGATTAATCAAAAAAGATTGGAAATATTAAATTCTTAATTATTACAAATCCGATACCATAAGATTGCATCCTCTAATATCGGCGGTGTCTAATCTTCCGAGCACTTCAAAAGACCCATCTGCAAAAAGTCTACCTAAGTCTTGTGTTTCAATAAATGCACAAGAATCAATATTGGCAAGATCAATAAGATTGATTACACCTGACTTTCCATATGGCGCATTACAGAAAGGATCTGTTATTTCTTTCGTGACGACTTTCATAGATTTAGGTGATACAAATACTCCATCTCTTTTTGAATAAGCTTGAGAAAACAATTCTGTCATTCCATATTCAGAATGAATTTGATTAACCCCAAATCCAGTAGCTAATATTCTTTGCAATTGAGCCTTTGTCATTTCCTTTTTACGACCTTTCATACCTCCCGTCTCGATAACCGTAAGCCCCGCGAAGTCATGATTATACTCGTCCAAATAATCCAAAAGAGCAAAGCTCACCCCAAATAAAACTGTAGGAATTTCATTTTTTTGGCAATGATCAAGTCTATTATTTAGCTCGCTATGGTCATATAAATAAAATCCACTTTCAGAATAATTAGATTTATTGATAAAGTGCTCTACCATAGCAACTAAAGAAGATCCTCCACGCTCAATATAATTAGGTAAAAGGGCTAAATAACAATATCCTTCTAAATTATCATAGAACTCAGCAAAAATCCTCTCTGTATTTTCAATATAAAGATTCATATCAAAAACTAGATGTCGCGACGGTGTGGAACTTGTCGTACCGCTACTCGTAAATATGTGACCTGCATTCCCCTCTTGTGAAACCACATAATAATTTTTGAATGCAGAAATCGGTAGAAAGGGAATGTCGCCGATAACATTTACATCATTTACTTTTATATTCAGTGCATCAACCCATGACTTATAAATAGAATTATTTATATATTGATATCGAAATAGATCCAATGCTGCAGAATCAAAAGAGCGTTTATCTAAAGATAGTAAATTTGATATGAGTTGGTTTCTATTCAAAGCGTATATCTTTATTATTTAATGCAAAGATATACACTCAATCGAACTGTAAAACATAAGTGGCAGTAAACACGTTTTTAAAATATGAATTTGAAAAATAAGATATCAATTATAATATTATTATTTTCGGTTATAGGCATCTATTCTTGTGTTAGTTCTCCTAACTATAGTGATACGCCTACACTAGAATTTGTGTCTCTTTCTAACCTTCAGATGTCACAACGGCCGCTAAATGGCGATACAACTGTAGTATCTCTGAAATTTACGGATGGAGATGGTGACATCGGATTCAGTACTGAAATACCAGGAGAAAACATATTTGTTGTAGATGATCGTACCGGAGAATTCTATGATAGATTTAGAGTGCCCGCTATACCAGAACAAGGCGCTAACAATGGCGTTTCAGGAACTATAAACATGGTTTTACTAAATACTTGCTGTATTTTTCCACCGCAAGATTCTATTCCTGCCTGCGAAAGTCCTGCGCAATATCCCGAAAATGATCTTACATTTACAATATATATGGTGGATAGGGCAGGAAATAAGAGTAATGAAGTTCAAACACCAGCAATCAAACTTAATTGTAATTAACGATTTAGAACTTGTTTTGAATTCATGAAAAAAGAGATAATAACTACTGAAGATGGATACAATATAACAACTTTCGTTTTAACTCCAAAATCCTCCTGCCCTAAAGCTGTCATCCAATTTCATTCCGGAACCGTTACAAAAAAAGAATTTTACTTTAAGCTAGCAACCTATTTAGTTGAGCAAAACTATACAGTTATCCTCTTTGACTACCGAGGAGTAGGAGAATCAAAACCCAAATCCCTCAAAAACTTCAAAATGAGTATTGCAGATTGGGGAAGGTATGATGCAGACGCTGTTACTAAATGGATAAAAAACGAATATCCTAATCTTAAGATACATCTGATAGCGCACAGTATGGGTGGTCAGATATATGGATTGATGCATAATTGGAATACATTCGACAAAATAATTATGTTGACAACTTCTTCCGGCAACTTCAATAAATTTGCTCCCCCCTCATACCGAAGGAAGATAAAATGGCCCACAATTATATTATTCCCAGTAATTATAAAAATATTTAATTATTTACCTGGAAAGTTTGGTGTAGGTGAAGATTGGCCAAAAGGGGTGGCCCAAGATTGGATCACGAACAGTAAAGAAAATGGTCTGATGCCTAACTACCTTCACAATAAAATAGGAAAATCTTACTACCAACAAATCGATAAAAATATAACCGCTTGGTACTTTACTGACGACCCTATGTCAACTCCTGAAACTATCACAGAATTGGCGCTTTCTTATCCGACAGCAAGACTCAACATCAAAACTATTCGCCCTTCAGAAGTTGGATTAGATTCAATTGGACATTTTGGATTGTACAAGAGTAAGGCGAAAAATAGACTTTGGCCGATGTTAGTTGAAGAACTAGAAAACTGATGTTGCATACAAAACCAAAGTAAACGACTGACAATAAGTATATTACCTATCAAATAACACCTTAATCTCCTCCAAAAGTAGAAGTTTGTGTGCCTCGGATCTTGCTTTGAGTATTGTACTTTGAGTTGAGTTGAGTTTAGTTTAATCACTCACCGGTTTTCGCACCTCAACTCAACGATTGATTAAAGAGATGTTATAAAATAAAATAAACAGGTACTCTTCTCTTTGAAGAATACCTGTTTATAGCTAGGATTTCAGATTCAGTCTATGAGAAACTATTACTCTGAAAATTCTTTATATTGACTTATGCTAGAGTTTCTAAATCTCTGATAAGGATACTTTTTCTCTTGAAGTATATTTGATTAGAACTTCTCAAATCATTCAAAACAGAAGTTACTGTTTGTCTTGAGGTACCTGTGAAGTTTGCAATATCTTGCTGTGTAAGGCTGTGCTTTAGAAGCATCTCGTAACCTACTTTTCTGCCAAATTTGTTCGCATTATCTCTTATAAAATCTACGATTCTAGTTCTTGCATCATTGAATACTAGAGACTCCAATCTATTTTCGATTTTAACAATTTTGTTACCTAAGTATTCTACTACCTTCAAATTGAAAGGAAAATTAGACTTCATCAACTCTCTAAAACCACCTACATCTATTTGAAGTAGTCTGACATCTGAATCAATAGCTTTTGAAAAAGAATTTCTTACATCACATGACCCTAAGCCCGATTCTCCGAATAGAGCAGTAGGATGTAAGATAGTTTTGATCACTTCTCTTCCGTCTTTAGAAGTATTACCTACTTTGATTGTACCATTGATAAGTACATAAAGAAAATTAGTACCTTCTCCGCTTTTAAAAATATATTTATGCTTAGCAATTGCTCTTATCTCAGTTGCTCTTGCAAGATCTTGAAGCTCTTCTTCATTAAGATCAGAGAATAATTGAAATTGTCTTAACATTGATACTTTATCTATAATTTCAAAAAATGCGGCTGGCGTAGTTGTCATTGTGTATATGTTTTTAATTTGCGATACATAAACAAGACACACAGATAGGCGACATCCCCCTACTCTAACTATAAAATATTTTACATTTTTATATTCATAAATGTAACGTACTGTCAAAAAACCATCTAAATAAATTGATAATCTGCATTTAATACATTTACAATTTTCTCTTTGAAATAAATAAAAAAAAGGCTAAGTAAAAAAGATCCTAAATTTTGACTACCCCACCGCAAGCGGATGGAGCATTCGCCAAAATTTTTCCAACCTAAAAGTCGGTATTTGGATCCTTTTTGTGATAAGGCGTTTTTATGCAAAAACATCTTTTTATGACTCCGACGCAAGCATCGGAGAATTTAAGTATTAAAGTAAACTGCCATCTTCTAAGAAGGTGGCTTGGTGTCTAGCCCGACAAGGGGCTTAAAAAACAAAAAATCGTTGGTTATCATCACAAAGCCTTTCCTTATTTTCTTGATACTTTACGTATTTTCTGATCTTTTCTTAATCTAACCCAACTGTAGAAGAGCAGTAGCCTATTGACCAAAAATGGTTTCCCCAGTATCGTTTAGTTCTCAATCCTGAATATTTTGAAAATCTTTATCGCTATTTTTCTTTTCAATATTCCCATCCCTTTTGATATGGACATCCTAGGCGGAATACTTAATACTATATGAATATGATCTGATTGAATATTTAGTTCCTGTATTTCAAGGCCCATCTACTCGCATAACATTCGTATCAATGATTCTAAAAACTCTTTTGTGCCCTTCCAAAACCTTGTATCTCTATTTTGGTGTCCACACTATATGATATTTATGATAATATATTACGAGAGACAACTTTTAATACTTATCTCATAATCATCGTTTTCACGCAAAACTAATCAGTTCATGCACCCCCAAAGAAGGTGATTTTATAAGGTATAATAAAACAGCTATAGATCCAATCTAAAAGGAAAGAACACCTTAAATAAATGGATTAGAAATTTAAAAGATGAAGCATGATTAGATCAAAATGATTATCCCATTAATACTTTCCCCACCCATGCTTTGACAATTCTATTTAATGTTGCCATAGGAATACTCCCATTCTCCAATACTTTATCATGGAAAGCTCTGATATCAAACTTATCTCCAAGCGTCTTCTCAGCATATTTTCTGAGTTTCCTGATCTTTAGCTCACCTAGTTTATAGGATACGGCTTGCCCTGGCCAACCAATATATCTATTTATCTCTGTGCCTACTTCATGAAGAGACAACGCAGTATTATCTTTCATAAAATCAAATGCTTTCTCTCTAGACCACCCCATATAGTGCATCCCGGGATCGACTACTAATCTGCATGCACGCCACATCTCATATACCAAAGCACCAAATTCTTCATATTCTGTATGGTACATGCCCGCTTCTTTACCAAGATATTCACAGTACAAAGCCCAACCTTCACCAAATGCAGATAAATATTGACTCTTTCTGAATTTAGGAAGATCTAATTCCGCAGCCAACATAATCTGTGTATGATGTCCTGGCACACCTTCATGAAGAGATAAAGAAGGCAATACATATAATGGCCGACTTTCTAGGCTCGTAGTATTTACCCAATACTGACCAGCTTTTTTATTCTTGTATGATCCACTAGAGTATCTACCAGTTGTATAATTGGGTGCCAATGCCGCTGGCACCGGTTTTACAGTTAGAGGCATCAATGGTAATTTATTGAAGTAGTCAGGTAATTTACCTTCCATCTCTTTTGTTATCCACGCTGCATAATGCAGGAGTTCCTTGCCAGTCTTAGGGTAGAATTGAGGATCAGTCCGCAGAAATTCACAGAAATCAGCAAAACTACCTTCGTATTCTAGTTCATCTATAATGACATCCATTTCTGTTCTGATTCTTTGAACTTCGCTCATACCGATATCAAACACTTCTTGTGGAGATATATCCTCAGTGGCATAATATCTGACCCGTTGTTCATAATATTCTTTCCCTCCATTGATTGAGCTTACACCAATAGCTTGCGGTGCATTAGGGATATATTCAGTTTCGAGATAATAGACTAACTTTTTATAAGCTGGGATAACTTGCGTTAAGATTCCAGCAATTGCTTTTTTCTCTATGGTTGTTCCTTCTACAGCTTTTGCGAAAAAATTATCATTAGCTTCCGATTCTGAGACTTCTTTGGCCATCACCAAACAAAGGTTGGCTATTAGCTTTGGCGAACTTACCCCTCGACTCTGTCCTGCTTTTAAGTTTTCTATTCTTTCATCAAAATAAGCGGGTAGCGCTTTTAACTTATTCAAATACTTCAAGCCATCCTCTGGAGAGTTGATCCTAGTTCCACTTATTCTATATATAATACCTGTCAAAAATCCACCTTCAGCTGATAGAGGCATTTCATGTTTCTTAAACTCAAGATTGAATATTTTATCTTCAATAATTAACTCAAGTAAATCAAGATTGATCAAGTCATTTTCCTCAGTTGCTGTCTGTTTGCTTGATTTTACATCAATTAGGATCTTATTGAGTTTTTCAATTTCAATTTTTGACTTAGACAGAGAGAAAGTAGGCCAAGGAGATTTCTCCTCATCTTCTTCAGTTTCATCCGAGTTAATATTCTCATATGAATCGATAATATCAGCAACAGATTGACCTTGGAGTCCAATCCCACTGCACAGTAAACAAAAAACAAATAATATTTTAAGCATCTTCGTGATCATCATAAGCTCCTTTTTTATTGTTTCTCCATACATTATATCCACCGACAGCTGCTGCTATAAACATAGAACGCCACCAGACCCAATTTTCTAACGATCCGTCCATAACATACCGAAATATTGCTATAAGCCCCATAAACATAGCTATATAGGAGACAAAATTCGTGATCATTTTCATATTTATATTCATGCTGTTCGTATTTGAAACAATAATACAGAATTATATTTAAGAATGGACGCTGTAATAGAGATGGAATATGTTTCGAGGAATGAGTACTTAGCTGCACACAATCAATCACGCAAGTTAATAAACTATTTTTCTTGATTGTGGCTCCTCTGTTGGTCCACATATTTTTTATACGCGTATAATCCTAAAACAGTACCAAGCACCATTTCTACAAATGGATTGAAGCCTTCTAAAGAACGATGTCTTATAAATACTAAAATGGCAGAAAGAATAATCAAAATGGCGATAGTTCCTAATATGAATTGCGCAGCTTTCATTTGTTTTGACTTTTATCTACTAAAAAGTATTTACCTATTACATATACAAGTCCTACTACAAATCCTATGATTATATATCTATAGTATTCGAAACCTATAAAATTACGATATCTGAAAAAATGATATACCATTGCGATAAGCACTACAGGCAGAAGAATGGAGAATATTTGATTTAGATATTTCAATTGATTGTTATTTCTTCATTGTCTTTGCGATAGACATCCATACAGTAATGCATAAACTCCATAAGCAATGCAAAAATCATTGCACCTATAACATTACCAATACTTATAGAATCTTGAGTGAAATATTTAAATATTAACCCAAAGGAAAAAATACCTATAATCCAATAAAGGTGTTTTCTTTTTTTGTTTTTCATAAGCTCAATATAAGTCAATTAATATTTAATGTAATTATGGCTAAAAATAGAATTAATTTTAATAAAAGGGACTCTATTAACAATACCCGCCATGAGTAAGATGGAGAATATTTGATTAATTTATTTCAATTGGGGCTAGTTTCTTCGTTGTCCTTACGATAGATATCCACACAATACTGACCAAACTCTAAACCTATCGCAAATAGCAGTGATTTTATAATATCGCCTTTGTCAATTGTTCCGTCGGAAAAATACTCAAAAACTAACCATAAGCATGTCATGGCTATAATCCAAAGAATGTGATTTCTATTTTTGTTTATCATATCATAAATATAAGGCAATAATAAAGTATCGGCATCAAATTGTTCCATGATAATAAAATCGAGCAACTAAGAATTAAGTATTATAACCATAATCAAAACTATCAGAAACACATTAATAGCTCCACCAATAAACCTGAAAATTCTTGGCTCCTCTCTTCGAATAAAACTAAAAACGCTAGAGCAAACCCCAATAATAAAAAAAGATACGGTGAGAATATACATGACATTTTCATTTCCAACTGACTCATCTTTTATCAAATTAGAACTAATATAGAATGACATAATCAAATATATCGTAGGCATTATTATAGCAATACAAGAAAATATTGGCTTCTTATGATCTTTAATCTGCAAATCATCAAGCAATTCCATATAATACTATAGGGCTACCCATTTAAGCCACAAATAGTTGAATGTCAGCACTATAATTAGTATCTTGTAGCGTAAATAATATGCTATGAAAATACTAAAGGAGCTAGATAGAGATACATTTAAATCACGTTTTGGGACAAAATCATTATGTTATCAATTTTTGTCGGATCAGAAATGGTCATCAGGATATAATTGTATAAAATGTGACCACAATAAATACTCTAGAGGTAGCCAGACATGCAGTAGGAGATGTCGCAAATGCGGATATGATGAATCAACTACTACAAACACCCTATTTCATAAGCTAAAGTTCGGTATAGACAAAGCTTTTGAAATGCTATATGAAATAGTAACGAGTAAAAAAGGGGCTAATAGCATATGGTTAGCAGAGCGTTTTGGAGTGAATCAGAAAACAGCATGGCTTTTTCGCCAAAAGGCGCAAGCTGCGATGCAAAGTAGTGAACAGCATCCTTTAGAGAATGAAGTTCACGTAGATGAATTTGAAATAGGCACACCTCAAAAGGGTGAGCAAGGAAGAAGTAAAAGTACTAAGAAAGTCAGAGTTGTATTGGCTGTCGAACATAGAGAAGGGAAAGCTGGTCGGGCCTACGCCAAGATCATTGAAGATTATAGCAGCAAATCATTGAAAGTGATTTTTGATACCCATATCAAGGAAGATGCCTTTGTCGTGTCTGATGGTTGGTCAGGATATAAGCCACTAAAAGAAGAA
>JBLHWH010000077.1:0-28553 GCA_047628935.1 Halioglobus sp.
TGATCCTCAACTGTCTTTGTACTATCACAGAAAGTTAAAAGAGGGTAAGCCGTATGGGGTAGTCGCTAATGCTATAAAGAACAAGTTAATTCATAGAGCTTTTGCTGTAATTGAACGCCAAACTCCGTATGTTAAAATTTTAAGTTATGTATAGAATGTTTTTAGAATATATATTTGATTATACGTAGAAATTCATAATGACGCTTTTTAAATAATATCTTCAAATATTCTAATTAACTTTCTGCAGAATCTCAGAATCGTCAAATCGCGAAACTGCTTTATGATGTTGATGTTTTATCTCCATTCATATTTATAATAATCAATTACAATACTAAAGGAAATACACCCAAGGCGAAGAAAATGCAAACGTTTAATTTAAGAGGTTAGTTCTAAAAATTTATTGTATAAGTAATATCCAATTTCGTGACTTATTACTTCAAAAATTAGAACAAATTCATATAAATCCTGTAAAATTCAACGTTTTATAGATAATTCCGATTTACACTTCAATATTTTATTGAAAAAAGTTTTTCAATAAAATATGTCTGACTTTTCGATAGAAGAGGAATATTCATATTTATTTCCTACTGTTAATTAACCCTTTGTACACAAAATAATTGTATTCGATAATTCAAATACATTAAGTAATGGTTATTAATTGATTAAACATTACAAATAATTTTAATGTTAATTCATATGATTCAATAACGCAATGTATATTGGCTTGGTAATTGCTACTTAACAAGTAATAACTACATTATTTTAATAACACAATAAAAAGACTCAAAATGGGAAGGTTTCTAAAAATCGCAGTATATATCGCTGTACTATTCTTAGGCTACTTGTGGATAGCAACAGTAGCAAAATCTTGTAACAAAACAGCAACCGCTAACAGTGATGATACCGAATTGGTAGACGACATCGCTAGTGACGACGAATTCGCTGATGACTTCTTCGAAGACGAAACGGAAGAATCAGATGAATCTCTAGACGAAATGGGAGGAGGTAACACTATTGAGGAAGAAGAATCGGATCTTATGGATTCATCTCCTATGGACTACACTGAAGTAGATGAAATCATAGAAGAAAACAAACCAACTAGACAGACACACTCAGCACCTGTAGAACATACAACAGCAAAGAGTACCTCTTCGTCAGCTGGTAAATATTTACTTCTTGCTGGATCTTACCTAATAGAAGATAATGCATCTACTATGGTGAATAAACTAATGAAAATGGGATACAACAATGCAGAAGTTGTCGTATTTGATATGTCTCAATATCACTCTGTATGTGCAGGGAGATTCGGTAATATGTCATCCGCAAAACAAGAATCTAGTTCACTCAAGAGAAAAGGTGTAGACAACTACGTGCACACAAGACAATAATAAATACTAAGCATACTGATCTGGAAGGTCACTAGAGATCTAATGCTTATAAAATATAAATCCAATAATGAAGGGAGCTTCGTTATTGGATTTTTTTGTTTGAATTAAAATAAATTTTAAATACGAAGAAGGATTCAATCGCTTTGAAATCACCACACTTTAGATCCAAAACCAATATCGTTACATAACGCAGCATTCCTTTATAGAAAAGAATTGAAACACCTTTGGTACATCAATTACATAAAAAGTTGGTTTTGCTATCACGATTTATTATACCACTATCCTTTGCTGAAGGTATCTGACCTCGCTGCGATTCCATAACAATCTGGCTTCACAGCTTACCCCGACCCAATCTGAGCTCGAGTAACTCCACAATATAACCAATGATTAATATTTATATTTAAAGAAGTTGCTCTAGATGCATTTCAAAATGTCATTTTCTCAAATCAGCTTTTGATTATTTTAACTGACTTTTTGCAGAATTGCAGAATCACTAAATCGCTGAACTACCCTAGGATGTTGGTTTTTAGTACTTTAATTTATATATTATTATTATCACTTATATCATATTTTTAAATACGCCAATCTGAAATACACTTGTTGCTCTTTATGAAAAAAAACATATTAAATTATTACGTAATGTGTAATACATTAATTACCTTTGTGTTACTTATCAATCTGAACAGAAATCTATCTTTCCCAAAAGGGCAGAAATCTATGACTGATGAGCATAAGAAACTACTTCTCAATAGTCGTCCTATCCCAAATTCGAAGACTGTTTTAATAAATTGAGAAAACCGATTTTATTATGCCGAGAATGATACTCCGCATTATGACCGCAACAATGGTCATGTGCATGGTATGTCTGAACCCAACTCAGACATCCGCAGAACACCTAAGTGGTCCTATAATAGACCCTATTATTGTCAATGAAGCAGATGAATACATCTCTCTGACATGTCCTATGCCGATCACAATCTCTTGTGAGACGAACGGTATTTATCTAACATTTGCAGAATTTCAAGCAGCTGGTGGTTCAGTAGCACTACCCGATGGTTGTGAAGAAGATTCGGTTGAACTGACTTTTGTAGCTGATAACATTGTATCTCAAACTGGATGTAATTTTGTCTACATGAGGGAATACCTCTTAACAGCTGACTGTGATAATACATTCACATGTAACCAGCTCGTAATACAGAACGACAATGACAACCCTACTATAGAATGTGCTCAAGACACATTGCTAATGATGGATAATAGTGGAGGACCTTGTTTGGTTGCCTACTTAGTTCCAGATATTACAGCAATGGATGGTTGCGATCTTGATGTCATGGTAACAAATGATTCCCCAGGCGTATTTGGGGTAGGCCCTACTGTAATAACTTACACAGCCACAGATGACTGTGGAAACACAAGTCAATGTTCGTTCACGGTGACTGTTACCGATAACAATACCTTGGATGTAAGCTGTGCAACTGATACAGTAGTGAACTATGTATGTGACATTGCCGAATTCCTCCCCTATGCAGATTTTGCTGCGTTCATGGCAGATGGGGGTTCTGTTTCTGAAAATTGCAGTTCTATGGGTGGTACTTTCATGATCACTAATGTTACTACATCCCTACCATTGGGCACTTGTCCTTTGATTTACAACAGAACATACACAATAACGGACGACAATAGCAATACTGGCGCGTGTACACAGATGATTTCTATCGTAGATGAAAGTAAACCGACATTCACAGAGCCCGGTGACATAACTGTCGATTGCAGCATGACACAGGATACCTCGGTAACAGGCACTCCGACTAATGTGATGGATAATTGTGATACTATGCCTACAGTCACATGGTTTGACAAAGATACAATGCCATTATTTATGACATGTACAGGTGAGATATCATTCACAAGATCATGGATTGTTACTGACAACTGTATGAATGCAGATACATTGGAACAAACTATTACAACCTTAGATACTATAGCTCCGACAGTTGTATGTTTAGATACAATCATCTTATATTTGGATAACCTAGGATTTGCATTTTTCGATGCTGATACCCTTGACAATGGTAGCACAGACAATTGTAGTGAATTGTTATTTTCTACTGAGCCATTGATTACTTTTATTGATTGTAGTCAAGCAGTCGATACTACAACCGTTAACCTTATCGTAAGCGATGGTTGTGGAAATTCTAATTCTTGTCAGGTCAGCATTGTAGTCTTAGATACTTTTAGTATAATCCTTACGAGCCCTACAAACGATACAGTTACTATGGCCACTATACCTGATACGCTAACAACTATCAATGAATATGAGAATGCTGGTGGAACCATAAACGACAACTGCACAGGAAATTATCAATTAACCGTAATCGATACTGATACTATAGCAATCTGTCAATTAGAAATTATAAGAACATATCAATATACTGATGGCAGTGGCAACTCTGATACCGCTACACATATCATTATTGTGACAGATGGCACAGGTTTGGCAGATAATGAAGCACCTGTAATTACCAATGTCAATCCGCAATTTGTGGCGCTCAAGCATTTTGATAATTGCACTTTCGATACTACGTTCACATTGCCTACTGCTACGGATGATTATATGATTGATACTACTTATTTTAGTATTTCAACATTTGTAAATGATACAGCAATAGTAACATTTGTAGCAGAAGATGTTTGTGGCAATGTAACCGATACTATTTTCGACCTTATCCTACTTGACCCTACTTCACCAGACATCTTGATTGATGATATCACCATTATGTGTGATCTTATGGTAGAAGCACCGATATACACAACGGTACAAGAATTTCTTGCTGGGCCTGGTGCTTACGTCTATGATTGTAGATTAGATAGTATTTCATTTACTCATATGGGTGATGTAACTCAACTTGATGGAACAATGAAAAGAACGTACTTAATCAATGATTTTGCAGGAAACACAGGAACAGAGGTTCAAAATATCACAATTGCTGATATCACAGAGCCAGAATTCACTTTCTGCCCTACTTCATTCGAAGTCCAATCTACAACTGGTTGTTCAGCGATTGTTGACGTACCTACTCCTGTATATAATGACAACTGTAATGGTTCGTTGGCACTTACGCACAATTCACTATTTGGTACTTCAAGCGATGATGCAGATGGAGTATACCCTATTGGTGATACAGAGGTCTCATATTTCTTAGAGGATGGAAGTGGATTGAAAGACACATGCACTTTCACAATTACTGTAACAGATAATATTGACCCAGTAATAGTATGTCCTTTAGACCAAAATGTTGATTGCAGTATCGATAATTATATTCCTGCAACTGACTCTACATCTTTTGTAGCACTTGGAGGAACACTTTCTGATGGTTGTGGTATAAATACTGTATCAAGTGTAACTTCTGCGGTTCCTGCAACTACAGATCAGTTTATGGTGACTTACACTGCAATTGATGTTAATGGGAATTCAAATATGTGTTCTCACATCGTTACAGTTATAGATACAATAAGCCCAGTACTCGATTGCGTGTCTTCGATTTTAGTTTCAGCACCTACAAACTCATGTGATACGTTAATAACGATTATTGCTCCTACAGCTACTGATAATTGTGGTGTTATTGACACTATTTATAATAATCTTACCCTTTCTGACAATGCTACGATGGCCTACACAGGTACAACTACTATTAAATGGTATGCGATAGATGCAGCTGGCAATATGGATTCTTGTACTTATGATATTATTGTAGCGGATGGAATAGGCCCTGTGCTTGAAGAACCTAATACTGTTAATGTCATGTGTATAGAAATGGTAGCGGACGTTGATACATTTTTGACTACGCAAGACCTAATAGACGCAGGTGGTCTAGCATACGATAATTGTGGCATAGAAACATTCCAAATCATCTCGGAAACAAATGTCGGGGATAGCATAGTAAGAAGAGAATATGAAGCTATAGATACAACTGGTAATAGCACAACTGTTTTTCAAACTATAATTATTGATGATACTACTGCACCTTCGTTTGATGCTCCAGTAGATGTCACTATTGATTGTAGTATAGCACTGGACAGCTTAGAGATCCTTGGCACAGTAGATTCTACATTATTTATGGATAATTGTGGAGAAATCGATACATTGATATATTCTGACATAACACTTTCTACAGGTGGCTGCCTCGCCAATGATAGTATCCAACGTATATGGATATTGACAGATGAAAGTGGAAATGAAAGTAGAGATACACAATACATTACCAGAATAGATACTACAGGCCCTGTGTTTTATATGGCACTTGTAGCTATAAATGATATTTCCTGCAGTGACATTTTACCAGCTACTCAAATACTAACAGCAACTGATAATTGTAGCGGAGCAATCGTGACTACTGATACCATACCGCCAGTAGATCCAACAAATCTTTGCATGGATTATGAAATCACATATAGATATACCGCTATGGATAATTGTGGAAATATCACGCGTGATTCTGTAAGCTTTATGAGATTAGGAGATACGCAACCACCTATACTAGCTGGTAACCCTCAACAAATATTGAATACATCTTTAGATACGTGCGGAGTATTGGTAACTAATGTACCTAAACCACAAATTATATCTGATGATTGTTCTAATTCTAGCACATTTACAAGCGATTTTACTTTCGATCTCTATCCTATTGGAACCACAGATGTTACATGGGCAGTACAGAACGAATGTGGACTTACTAGTTTCTTTTTTCAGAAAATTATTGTAGAAGATAATGTACCACCAGTAATCGTTTGTCAAGATCTAAATGTTTCACTCGGCGGAGATGGATTTGCTATTGTACAAGCAGATACCTTAGCTAAATCTATTACTGATAATTGTGATCATTATTTTGGAAACTCTACTAAGGTTAGAAGATTAGATGGTCCTACTGAATGTACTAATGACGGTACCTTTAGTAATTCTGTTACATTCTGTTGTGATGATGTTGGAAAAACAATATTAGTAGAAGTTCAAGTAACAGATGATAGTGGAAATGTGAATACTTGTACATCTGAAATTACAATCAATAACGCTCAAGGAATTAATTTGATCCAAGGTCCTCCTAATATTGATATCAGTTGTGAATTCCAATTTGATCCTGAAGATCTATCTATTTTCGGTTCATATGTGACTGCCATAGAAGATCAAGAAGATATCAGAATTGAAGATCATTTCTATCAGTTCGATAGTATAGCAGGACAAGATGGGCTATATATCAATACATGTGGTTTGACAACGATCACAGAGACTAGCGAAGAATTATCAGGTTCATGTGGGAGAGATACGATCATCAGATACTTCAAATTCAAAAATGGAGATGATTCACTTACCGTTCAACAATTCATCTATAGACATGACGTAAATAAATTCAAAGGAAGTGATATCGAATGGCCCGCACACTTTACATGGAATCAATGTGCCAATCCAGCACCTGACACTTCGATCTCCGGTGCACCAATAATAATAAATAATGATTACTGTTCACAAGTAGCGGTATCATTTAAAGATCAATTATTCAACTACCCATTAACGAGTTGCCCAGTCGTAAAACGTAAATGGAAGATCATAGATTGGTGCCAATATAATAACGATAATGACCCAGCAAACAATCCTGGATTATGGACTTATAATCAATTTATCAATGTAGAAAATGATGTACCCGCTACAATATTGTCAGCATGCAATGACACACTGATATGTGCTCCTGGAGATGCCTGTGAAGCTACTGTGAGCCTAAGTATAACTGCGGAAGATGACTGTATGGCCGATGCTCAAAATCTTTACTATAAATATAGAATCGACATTGGAAATGATAATAATAATGCAAATGATATAACAGGAACAACTGCATCATTCTCACACCAAGTAGAAGCTGGAATCCATAAAGTAAAATGGCTCGTAGAAGATAGATGTGGAAATGTAAATCAAGAATGTGAATATCTTATCACAGTCAAAGAATGCAAAGACCCTACCCCAGTATGTCATGATGGCCTAGCAATTGACCTTGCTGGCAATCAATCAGTAGAACTTTGGGCATCAGATATTAATCAAAGTAGCTCTGATAACTGTACTCCGAATTCACAATTGAGTATTTCATTCTCTTCTGACCCTACAGATAATTTGATCACATTTACATGTGCAAATATCGGTGATAATGAAGTAGATATGTGGGTAACTGATCTTGCAGGTAATCAATCATACTGTACTGCGACTATCAATGTACAAGACAACCTAGGAGGATGTTCCACGCAATCACCTAATATTCAAGGAAAAATAGCTACTGAAAATAATGTTGCTATTCCAGAAGCAATGGTTAGCATCTTGGGTGCTGAGATGGATAATGAAATCATGACCGAGAACGATGGTGTCTATACCTTCGGAGATTTGGATATGCAAAATGACTACCAAATCCTAGTGGATAGAGATAAGGACTACCTTGATGGTGTGACTACTCTTGATTTAGTGATGATACAAAGACATATCCTAGGATTATCAGAACTGGATTCACCTTATAAGTTGATCGCAGCTGATATTAACAATAGTGAATCATTAACTGCAACAGACTTATTAGCATTGAGAAAACTCATCTTGGGTATTGATCTTACTTTAGATCAGAACACATCTTGGAGGTTTGTTTCTAAAAATGAGTCAATGAATGATATGACCGATCCTTGGCCATTCACTGAAGACCTCATATTACAATCAGAGTCTACACAATCAATAGACGCAGATTTTATAGGTGTGAAAATTGGAGATGTCAATAATAGTTCAGAAGGACTACTAGGTGCAGAATCAATAGAAAAGAGAAGTTCTAATACATTAGAAATCATAACCCACGATAGAAAAATCAGAAGAGACGATCAAATTTATATCGATCTTGTGAGTAGCTCGACTGTTGATCTAGAAGCCATGCAAATGACCATTACTTGGGATGCAGATGCTATGACGCTTATAGATATAGTGCCCATTGGCATTGATATGAAGGATTATCACAGTTCTGTAACTAACTCTGGCCAGCTGACTATTGCTTGGCATAATGTTGATGGCAAAAAGGTAAGTGAAGGAGCACCATTCTTCCAATTAGTAATGGAAGGAAACAAGACAGCTCGCTTGTCTAATATCTTAGAGATCAACTCTAATATTACCTCAGCGATTGCTTACAATATGACAGATGAGTCAATGGATATTGATCTTAAGTTCGAAGACGCAGAAACTTTTGGAATCATATTCGGACAAAACAAACCAAATCCATTCCTCTCAGAAACTACTGTAGAATTCAGTCTTCCAGAAGCAATGGAAGTTACTTTCAAGGTATTTGCTGGTAGCGGAAAAATGATCCATAAAACTACAAATAACTATACTGAAGGGTCTAACACACTTAAGCTAGGAGAACAGTTAGGAGAATATCGAGGTCTCCTATTCTTAAAAATGGAAACCGCAGAATTCAGCGAAGTTAAACGTATGATAAGAATAGAATAGCCTAACCAACCACGTGATTAGTAACCACGAATGAAATAGAAAAAGTTCTATCCCAAAATAGACTTTGCCCTTATGATGAAAATTATAGGGGCATTTTTTTGTTTGTTAAATATAGTTTGCACAAAGAACCACAAGACAAAGGATAAAAAACAAATTATCATTTGTCCGAAACCCAACAGATAATTATGCACAAGGCAATCAAAATAAAAGTTCCTTCAGAAGGAAAACTGCTAGAAATTAGATGCTTGATCTTAATAGAAACGATCAAAATAGATTCAGTTATGGCCTTAAGTGATGATCGAAACAGGTTTTTTATGAACTATTGGATATAGTAGGGCAAGGTGAATGAATAGAATTTAAATGAGATGGAATATAAAAAAGAAGTTGTAAACGTTAGTCTGTCACCCATTTATTAAAGTAGTATAAGTTATAGTTTTAGACCTAATCTGTCTCTAACAGATCCTATTAATATCCCTCCAGTAAATAAAAAACTGAATTGAATTATGGAAATTTGTTTGATTCCTGAGCTTAAAGATTCCTCTATTATGGAAATTCCTAAAACTTGAATAATTGAAACAACAATAGCAAATAGAAACCCATAGACTATGTATGATCTATTTTTTTTTCATTTCGGGCATATTTTTAACTTGACTAGCTATAAAAAGAGTCCAATCTTTAGTTGCAACACCTAAGGCATCATCATAAACTTTTACCTCAAGGTACTTAAACTAGTTGTGAATATAATTATTTAACATGATATCTGTCCTCCTCATTATAAAAACAAATCTTTACTTCGACTTAACGATCATCACACTGATATTTTTAATTCGTATCCTTTGTTAAGGTAACAAACCTGGAACGGCCCTTCCATTAACCCGACTTGGTTTTTTAGAATTAAAACATTGTTTTTCAGCTATTTACAAAACCAGTACTACTCTATATATTTTGAAATGTACTCTATCTGATATATTAGATGGACTTGTAAAGATAACATGATATTATATAGAATTGCATCATTGTACTACACTACAAATGAAAACTCAAAAAACATTTACTGATTATCAGGCTATTGCGTTAGAAACCAGTCTATAATTTCATCAAAATTTACAATTTCACATCTTGAGTAGCCAAGTCGGGTTAATATTATGGATCAATAAAAATAAGTAATTGCAATAGAGACTGTAAGAACAAGGACGTAATACCTATTGTATTTTAGAATGTCGCTGTAGATTGAAGGGCAATTAAGTATGGTAAGAGTGATGGCTTTCTATAGAAAACACACTTTACTCATATTGTAAACGCACGTAAAAATGCTTTAGTTATGTAAGTGCGGCTTGCGAAGCAAACGTACGTACATAAACCGCAGTCATAGCAATAGCGAATGCAAAGCAAACACTCACCCCTACAGCATGTATTTTATTTTTTGGGGTTACCCATTTAGATCGCATGATATCATCATTTCATAGGTCAAAGGTGGGTGACTTACACAACGCACGATGATTTTATCAAGAATTAATACTCTATGATTTCTCCGATTAAATCGAAAGAAATACTCATTTATATATTTTTGCAAATATTCTTAGTTACAGTAGGAATGTACCCCTCTTAGCCAATTTTTAAAGTCCCTTATTTGGAAATGCAGCATCTTGAAATTCTCACCGTTATTCGATAACCGCTGGGTAAGGTTTGGAAATTCTTCTTTGAGTGGTTTATATCCAGACCACCCATCCGATACGACAAAGGCATCTTCTTTGATATGGGTATCAAAAATCACGTTCAATGATTTGCTACTATAGTCTTCAATGATCTTAGCATAGAACCGACCTGTTTTTCCATCTCTTTGCTCGACAGCCAGTACAATCCTTACTTTTTTAATACTCTTACTTCCTCCTTGCTCTCCCTTTTGAGGAGTACCTATTTCGAACTCATCTTCATGAAATCCATCTTCTAAAGGGTATCGTTCACTACTTTCCATGACTGCTCGCGCTTTTTTGCGAAATAACCAAGCTATTTTCTGATTCACGCCAAAACGCTCCGCTAGCCATATGCTATTTGCGCCTTTCTTACTCGTTACTATTTCATAGAGCATTTCAAAGGCCTTGTATATCCCGAACTTTATATTTGTGAAACAAAGTATTTGTCCTAGTTGATTCATCATATCCGCATTTGCGACACATCCTACTGCATAGCTGGCTACCCTTAGAGTATTTATTGTGGTCTCATTTTTGGCAGATGTAATCAGTAGCCCATTTCTGATCCGCTAAAACTGATAACACAACATTTTTGTACCAAAACGGGATTTAAAGGTCTCTCGGCCTGAGCTTTATAGTATTTTATAGCCTATTGCTTACTCCACAATACACTGGTTAGATTATTGATAATCAACTATTTGTGACTAAAATAGATAACCCTATTATTTTAATTAAAGATATGAGTATTTTTAAAGCTGAATAAAACGGTCTTACTTTAAATATATGCAAAATTTGTTCACCTGGCTTATGCAAGAAGCAGTGAATTCAGGCAGAGATGGCGAAATTGGATTCGCCAATCTGTAGGTTTTTATATTGGTAATATAAAAAAGCCACTCCCCAAATGAATGGAAAGTGGCTTCTATATTATTTAAGTCTGATTTATCTCTTAGATAAACGGAGCAATTACTAACGCTACTACAGACATCAATTTCAATAAGATATTCAATGAAGGTCCAGAAGTATCTTTGAACGGATCACCAACTGTGTCTCCTACTACTGTCGCTTTATGAGCTTCAGATCCTTTATAGTGCATTACACCATCAATCTCCACTCCTTCTTCGAACATTTTCTTAGCATTATCCCAAGCTCCACCAGCATTTGACTGGAAGATCGCCATAAGAACACCACAAACTGTTACTCCAGCAAGTACTCCTCCTAACATCTCAGCTCCTCCAAGGAAACCAAATGCTACTGGTGTAACTACTGCAATAAGTCCTGGTAAAATCATTTCACGGATAGATGCCTCTGTAGAAATTTCTACACACTTACTATATTCAGCTTTACCATCTGCCGCTTCGAAAGTAGCAACATCTGCTGCTGACCATTCGCTTTGTTCTTTACCATCATACTTTTTCATCACTGCAAGCGCAGCTTTCAATTCTGGAATGTCAGCAAACTGTCTTCTTACCTCGTTGATCATATCCATTGCTGCTTTTCCTACTGCATTCATAGATAATGCAGAGAATAAGAATGGAAGCATACCACCTATTAATAGACCAGCCATTACTTTAGGTTGTGCAATATCGATAGATGTAATACCCGCTGTAGCCATAAATGCTGCAAATAATGCCAAAGCTGTCAATGCTGCAGATCCGATAGCAAATCCTTTACCAATTGCTGCTGTAGTGTTTCCTACTGCATCCAACTTATCTGTTCTTTGTCTTACTTCTTTTGGAAGCTCTGCCATCTCAGCGATACCACCTGCATTATCTGCAATCGGTCCGTAAGCATCTACTGCCAATTGGATACCAGTGTTTGATAACATACCTACCGCTGCAATAGCGATTCCATAAAGTCCCGCAAAATGATGCGCTCCTAGAATAGCCGCTGCCAATACGATAATCGGTCCAGCTGTAGATATCATACCTACTCCAAGACCTGCGATGATGTTTGTTGCAGCTCCTGTTAATGATTGTTTTACGATTGACATTACTGGTTTAGAACCTGTACCTGTGTAATACTCAGTAATCATACCGATCAATAGACCCGCACCAAGACCACAAAGCACCGCAAAAAATACACCATTTGCAGTGTATCCACCCATACCATTAGGAAGCATCCATTGAGCGATTGCCCATGTTGCACCAAGCATAAGAACAGAAGAAACAAGCTCTCCCTTAGTCAAAGCTTTTTTAGGATCTCCTCCTTCTTTTACTTTTACGAAGAATGTGCCTATTATAGATGTAAGTATTCCTACCGCAGCCAATACTAAAGGAAGTAAAACAGCATTCATACCACCGAATTCATTTCCTGAATCAAATCCACCAGTAACACCTATATAAGTAGCACCCAATACCATAGTACCAATGATTGATCCTACATATGATTCAAAAAGATCGGCTCCCATACCAGCTACATCACCTACATTATCACCAACATTATCTGCGATAGTCGCAGGATTCAATGGGTGATCTTCAGGAATACCTGCTTCTACTTTACCTACTAAATCCGCTCCTACATCTGCAGCTTTAGTATATATACCGCCACCTACTCTTGCAAATAGTGCAATAGATGATGCTCCAAATGAGAATCCAGTCAATACTGTTATTACTCTTGTTACCTGATCAACATTTGCTGTACCAAACATATTAGAATACAATAGTAATAAAACACCTAGTCCTAAAACTCCAAGTCCTACAACTCCAAGTCCCATAACAGCTCCTCCTGCAAATGCTACTTCTAATGCTCTACCGAGACTAGTTCTAGCTGCTGCAGTTGTACGTACATTTGCTTTTGTAGCTACCTTCATTCCTATCAGTCCAGCTAACGCTGAACATATCGCACCTAATACAAAGGATAAAGCCACCATAGGAGATGAAGCTTCAGTCATCCCACTCCATAGAAGCAGTGCAGCAACGATTACCACGAATATTGATAATACTTTATATTCTGCTTTTAGAAATGACATTGCCCCATCGCTAATGTGTTTAGCTATTTTTGTCATTTTTTCAGTACCTGCGTCTTGCTTAGATACCCATCCTGACTTCCAGAAAGTAAAAAGCAGTGCCAGTACACCAAATACTGGAATTACGTACATTAAATTTTGTCCCATTTAGATTGTTTTTAGTTTTTAAATTTTGCGTCTTTCTTTTCGAGTTATTAGAGAATTTCAAGAGAAATCATCTATAACAATTTTAATTCGGCGCTAAAAGTACATTTATTATTATAATTCACAAAGAATGAAAAAAGACATATATATTATTAATCAATACATATAGGAATTTCACTAGTCCAAATAACTACAAATAGGACAAGAAAAGGCTAGATAAGACTGATTAAGAAAAGTGGTTTTCTAACAAAAAAAATGAGGTAATGCGTGTGCATCACCTCAACCCTAACCAAATGAAACCAATATAAAATTGATTTAACTTGGTGTAAATATAACACAAAGTCTATTATTGTTATCTTTTTTATGATAAAAGATACTTTTAGTAAAAAAAAAAAGCTTCAAATTATATATTTTAGACATTATCAGATCCGGTCCATTGGTCTATTTTATACACAGACATACTGACTATACATGGATAGAAATAGCTCTGTCTAAAATATTGTAGGTAACATTATGCACAATTTCTTAATAAATCAGATGGGACAAAATTGAATAAATAAATTTTGTACTTATATCTTCGATAACTATTAGATTTTATATTTTGCATTTATAAACAAGTTAGACTATCAGATATGGATGAGATAAAAAACAAAGCTGAATACTGGACATCGACCGTGTTTGATGTTGAGACAAGAAATGAGATACAGAGCATAATAGATAATGATTCAACAGAATTAAATGATAGATTCTATAAAGACCTAGAATTCGGAACTGGAGGAATGAGAGGCGTAATGGGTGCTGGTACCAATCGAGTAAATAAATACACACTTGGAAAGGCCACACAAGGATTAAGTAATTATATCAAATCTTCATATCCTAATGTTTTGGGGAAAGTCGTAATTGCATATGATTGTAGACACAATAGCGATACGCTGGCAAGAACAGTGGCTGAAGTATTATCCGCAAATGGAATTAAAGTCTATCTATTTTCTGAGCTTAGAACTACCCCAGAACTTTCTTTTGCAGTAAGACATCTTAATTGTCATGCAGGAATAGTACTGACTGCCTCACACAATCCTCCAGAATATAATGGCTATAAAGTTTACTGGACGGATGGAGGTCAGATAGTGCCCCCGGAAGATCAAAAGATTATATCTGAGATTAATGGTTTGACATTCGAAGACATAAATTTTGAGCACAAAAATGAGCTCATAGAGCTTATTGATAAAGAAGTAGATGATGCATTTATCAATGCAAGTTGTAAAAATGGAGACTTTGGTGTAGAAGGCAGAGATAACTTGAAGATTGTATTTACGTCCTTGCATGGAACATCGATAACTGCCATCCCACAAGTACTAAAAAAAGCTGGATATAATGATGTGACAGTCATAGAAGAACAAGCAGAGCCAGACGGTGATTTCCCAACTGTAAAGTCACCAAATCCAGAAGAGCCAGAGGCTTTGTCAATGGCTATAACAAAAGCTGAAGAAATTAGTGCCGATATAGTAATAGGTACAGATCCTGATAGTGATAGATTAGGTATAGCAGTAAGAAATAATATTGGAAAGATAGAATTACTCAATGGTAATCAAACAATGCTTCTCATGACTAAATTCCTATTGGACCAAAGAAAAAAGAATGGTCTAAAAGGAAATGAATTCATAGCATCTACAATAGTTTCTACACCTATGATGCAAAAACTGGCCGATGCTTACGGAGTGGAAATAAAGACTTCATTAACTGGGTTTAAATGGATCGCTAAGATGATAAAAGACTTTCCAGAACAAGATTTTATTGGTGGTGGTGAGGAGAGCTTTGGATTTATGGTAGGAGATTTCGTCAGAGATAAGGATGCAGTGACATCTACATTACTTGCATGTGAAATAGCCACTAATGCAAAGTCAAAAGAAAGCTCATTTTATAAGGAATTACTAGCCTGCTATACGCAATATGGTTTTCACAAAGAAAGATTGGTTTCTTTAGTAAAAAAAGGAGCGAGTGGCGCACAAGAAATCAAGCAGATGATGATTGATTTTAAAGATAATCCGCTGCAGAGTATCGATGGCTCCAAAGTTGTAATAATTGACGACTACAATAATTCGACTTCGACAGATATACACTCTGGTAAGGTAAGTGATATCGATATACCAAATTCAAATGTGCTCATATATACAACTGAGGACGGCACTAAAGTAGCGGCAAGACCTAGCGGAACTGAGCCCAAAATCAAATTTTACATCAGTGTAAATGGTGCCCTAGATGATGTTAGTAATTTTGAAAATAAAAACAACTATCTCGAAAATAAATTAGATAGAATAGTATCAGAATTGGGTGTTTGATTTCAAAAATTAATCCCAGATATATAATTATGATTACCATTAGAAGTCACCTATTCTAATGCAAGGCTATCAATGGTAATCATAATTATGCCAAACCTGTTTGAAATTGTTACACATGTTCATTTCAACTTATATTTGCTTCTGCATTATAAATATTCATTATAGTTGACACCAATTCTGTTTTTTACTCCGAAACATACTCAATAATAAGATTGCTTTCTACTTTTCCAATACAAGTACGATCTTATTAAAATCAGCCGCCGCATTGATCACAGCTCTATAATCCTCATATTTTTCTATTGGATAGTTTATCGCTTGATAATATTCTTCATTAGTGATTGTCAATACATTTGCATCCTGAGCATACTTACAGTCAAATAATGCCTCCAACTTACCATCTATTTTAGTTTCGAAATACATCTCCAGCACTTCAGGGTTTGAGATTTTGTAGCCTTCAGGAAGACGAATTTTGATCTCTCTATCATAATGATGAGGGTATTGTATTTCTACAGGATACTGACGCTTTTCTGTTTGGTATATTTCTGATTGTTTACCGATAACTTGACCTAATTTGAAGAGAATTTTGTCTCCTGCAGACTGTATAAGGTCACCTGCGTGAAAATCAATGATCAATTCAAACTTTTCTTTCCCGACATTTTCTAATCCGCCATTTTTGGTTTCAATATTGTCTAGTTTAACATCGGCAGCGTAATTTTTAGCAATATCCTTTATGATCTCATCATATTGGTCAGGTGGAACCAAATCTATAATAGGCTGCATATTTGCAGCTGCATAACCACCGAATTGAATTTTTGATTGAATTTTAGGATTGTCTACCTCTTCTGAAAAATCTATAAAAATCCTCATTGTATCACTGGTCACATCCATACCTGGCAGTTTGATTTCTATCAGCTCTGCAGCGGCCATTACTGAACCGCCAAACTCTACTTCTTTAATTTTTAAGCCGTAGTTACTCCCTAGTTCGTACCCGAATAACGGCGTACGATACATCAGCGCCGTTGGGTCTATATATTGATCTATCGAAGGTACATATATGATGGCTTCATCTAGGTGGTTTGTTGTTTCAAATTCTTTATCAAATATTTTTTTGAACCGATCACACGATAATACTATCTCTGATTTAATATCCGCTTCTAAGAGCATGATTCTGTAAAGTCGAAGCAAAAGATATAAGTTCGATTGTTTTGATTTAATTAAATCAACAAGGTTTTCATTTTCTCTGTAGTTAACATTGTATACTATATTTGATTTGATAAAGTGCTCGATATCAAGTGTTTTAATTTTATTATCACCACTTAGTTTGAGAGGCTTCATAAATTTCCTTAGAGCCTTTTTTTCTTTTTTCTCTAATTCTACGGCAAGATTTGGATGGAAGCCTTCTACGAACTCAGCATAGTTATAAAAATTTCTCTTTCCATTTAATGTATTCTCGAATAACTTGTACCTGAATCCCTTTAAATGTTTGGCTGGATTTGACATCTTTTCACTTCTATCTACAGCCGGTATATTTTGATCTGTGATTTTTAGCATTTTTTTACCAAATGCTGTACTATCTAAAGATACGGCCTCTGATAAACCATTGTATGATTTATAATCTAAAATTAAATGATCCGGATAAAAAAATTCAAAATCTGCCTCTAGAATCGGCGCAGAGTACTGAAATTTTATCATTCCACCTTTAAACTCTGGTAGCTCTTTCAACAAATACAACTTCTCGATGATTGCTCCTTTTTCTAGTCCCTTAACCGCATAATATTCGTATTTGTAGCCAGATTCAGGATCTACTTCTTCATGTATATCATCTTTACTTAGTTCTAGAATATCGCCACTAGGTAGTATAACTCTATTCCTATTATATACGAACTTATCTGTCTGCCCTACTTGGATATAGATTCTATTATTTTTCTCTATTGCTTCATCTGAATTGAGCAGAATCTTTTCATGATGTAAGTAGTACTGCACTACAGATTTCTCATCGGCAACTATGTCAATCTTTCTCTTTAAAAATAGGGTAACCTCTTCTTTATCCAAAAATTCGGCTGGCACTTCAATATCCGTATCGTCGAATCCGTAGTCTTCGAAAACATGCTCTTGGGCCAGAGATGCCGTTGACAATAGTCCAATAAGTAGCAAAATAGAATTAATAATCTTCATAAGAAAAATTGTTTTACGGCACTTCTGCCTGGTTCGAGTCGCAATATTGTATTTACGTTTTATCTTTTAATGTGATTGTTTGTTTCATATAAGTCTTAATCTCCTTAACTGACTTATTCCACGCATCAAAATGAGCGGGCTCAATAGAAATTTCTTTCAATTTTATAGAATAATCTAAAATTACTCTATCTTCTTCCTTACTGTATTCACCACTATAAATGAATTGGCCATTGTCTATATAAAGTGGTTCAGGAAGAGATCCTACATCTTTATTTGAAGGTATTTCTAGATCAACTTGAATTACATAATTGAGCTTATATTCGAAGACAAATGGAAATATTCTATCATCCTCAAATTCATCAATTAGTGTAAGCTCTCTGAGAAACATGTTTAAATATACTTCATCATCTAGCTCAACCAAGTAATTATCTAATTCGTAATTAAAATCAACAATGTACAAGGAGTCCCTTTTGTCCACATTCTGTTCTACAGGATTAAAAAGCTGAAACTTATTGCTCCCTAGCCTCACTCTTCCTTTTATACTATTGAATCTTTTTTTATCATTGGTCGTACTCATTCTAGATAGAATATTAGATCTAGCTATTCCTGCCATTGTGGTTTTGCCACTTCCTTTTATCATTGACCCATCTAACTTAGCATCTACTTTGATCGTGACTTTATTGTCATCCTCTGACACGATGGGTACTTTATGTAGCTTATATTCGTCTTTGCTTATGTATATCAACGCTTCCTTCCCCTGTATGAAAGATGAAGGTAAACCATATCTGGTTTTTTGATCTGTCGCATCTAGAAAGGTAACATCATCTCCATTTACATATGCTGCAATCATATGATTATCAACTCCCGGAGTCGGTAGTTCTGAATATGTGTAAGGAAGATCTCTGCTACCGATCCATGTCAGATAGACGTTAGTTATGCCCACCCCACTGCACATAGCGGTGATGATACTCGACATATCTTTACAGTCTCCAAATTTTCGTTCACATACAAGATTTGCCTCCCTTGGGATAAATCCTTCATATCCATTTTCGTATGCTATGTATTTGATATTGTCCTTTACCCAGTAGTAAATCGCTTTTACTTTTTCTTCTTCTGTATCATACGACTCAGTGACAGAGGTGGCTACACTAATCAGTTCTGCATCTATCTCACTATTCACACCTTCCACAAAACTTTGATAATATTGAAACAAGTCATCTACCGTACCTAATAAATTAGCATTTTGATCTGCCCCCTCATACTGTTTGATATATATAGCTATATGTGGCGCTGTATATAGTATTCCCGGTCTCGACATTTCATATTTGAATGGTTCAGTATCATTTACCTCCCATATATAAATTGTCTTTTTTCGCTTTTCTTGCTTTGTGAATTTTATATCCACTTCTTCATCATGAAAAAGCTTATACCCGATCTCGATGTCATTGTCCACTTCTAGCCTAAACATCATTTTTTCAGATGGCAAGCCCTTTTGGAAAATATATCGACTCAACAGATTTGGATCTTTGTATTCAATTTTTGTTTTCAGAACTTTTTTCGACCCTGGTTCTAGACTTTTATATGTTACTTCTTTCTTCTTTATTTCATCATAAAATATACTAGCATCATCATTAGCAAACTCTTTGATAAGGTTAGACTTTATTTTCTTTCCTTTTTTTGATATCGTATATGCCTCGTACTCTAGTACAGGCGACAATTCTGAATCATAGAACTCTTCATTGAAATTCTTGATTCCAGCTTCATTCAATATTATAGATTCGAAGTAGTCTTCTTTGATAATACTAAGTTTCCCTTTGTTATTTTTGATCTTGAATACAGATTCATCAGCGACTATTACTTCACTCTGATTCTTATATTTCAACAGATAATCAGCAAACTTCATCTCTTTCTGTGCGTGCATACTCACAGCTGATAATAAGAAAATGAATACTACCCTACTTAATTTCCACAAGCTCGTCCGCATCATATATTTTTGTAATTTTTAATTTGCCATTTTCGTATATTTCATAAGGACCAACCTTTTCATCCAGTACATTTGTATACTTCAATTTCAACTTTTCATTTTCATCATAGTACATTACATTTCCATCTAACATCCCCTTCTTGAACTCTTTACTGCTATAGAGCTTACCATTTGGATAAAAATACTTAGTGTTCCCATGCAACATTCCATTCAGATAACTTTTCTCGAAAATCTCATTTCCGCTTTCATCGAATACCGCATACTTACCGTCTAAATATCCTTTATTAAGCGTGAATTCAAGCGCTATCCCCCCGTTTTCATAGTATATATTATTCGACTTCTTTCCACTACTTGACTTTTTCCAATCTTCATCATCCATAGTTTTGTATTTCATAATAATGTCATCTACAAAATATAGTGTGAGAAGTAATTTACCTTGGGAGTTTGTAATTTTGAACTCCCCGTGCTTTATATCTTTGACGTTATTATGTTCTTGGAATACAGCGCCACTCTGTGTATACATTTTTTCTACTCCATATTCTTCATCGTTTAAAAACTCACTCCCGACACGCAGTACTCCTAAGTCATCATAATATTTACATAATCCATGTTGTGTCCCGTTCACAACCATACCATCAAAATATACATTGCCTGATCCTGAAAAATACCTAGTCCGCCCTTCTCTCTTTCCATTTACAAAATTAGTGACATATAGTGAATCTCCACTCTTATCTATTCCAAAATATGGTCCATGAAACTCCCCATTTAATAGATTCATTTGGAATCTAACTGGACTATAATCTACCTCTTTGATTATCACACCAGATTGCTTTTTATATTCAATCGTGCAACCTATACCACCGTCTCTTTCGAAATATGAAGAAGATACCAACTCCCCGTCCTCATATTTATCTTCATTGACCAATACTCCATTAGAATTATAATATTTGAACTTCCCCAGAGGTTGATCATCCTGATAAAACCCTTCAGAGCTCACCTTACCACTCGCATGATAACCTGTAGTGACACCGTTCAATTTTCCTTCTTTATAGTTGTAAGCGTGCGCCAATACCCCATCTTTATACTCTTTATATATTCCATTGATGAGATCTTCATTTATCCGATATTCAGTTTTCAAATTACCTTTTATGTCATAAAACTTAGAAGAACCATCCTCTTTGCCTTCTATATAATTAATCTCTGACCTTACGCTGCCATTCAAATGATAAAAAACATTCTGACCATCAAGCTTACCATCTTCATATCTTCTATGACTCAAAATATTGCCATCTATATCATACAGTTTATGATTTTCGAGTTTGACCTTACTTCCTTTTTCTTCTCCTCTTGTATATTGAATACACTCTTTTATTTCTTCTCCTTTATATTTTTGAGAAGTATACTTATTACCGTCTGAATAGACATCTATACCCGTTAATTCATTATTCTTAATTCTGCTCACTTGACTGATTTTCCCATTTACATAGTCAGTCGATGTAGCTTTATCCCCATCTACCACATAGTCGAATGTAATGTTACCGGCTTTGTCTTTGATGGTATAGTTTTGTGAGGCTATATCGTCTTTGAATGACACACTTGACAACTTCCTTCCATCTATACCGTAGTATTCTGACAGTCCGTTTAATTTACCATTTTCATATGATTCGGTTGAGCTCAACTTACCACTTTGGTAATAATTAATTCTTTCCCCATCGAATTTACCCATATTGTAATTGACCGTAAGTTTCTGTTGGCCAGAAGCGTAATTGCAGTATGACTTGTCATGAAATTCATCATTTTTAAAAGTACTCTGACAGTAAATCGATCCATCTTTATAGTACGTTGTAAATAGCCCTTCAGCTACATTATTTTCATTAATCCACTCTGAGGACTTCTCCCCTGTCTCGTAGTAAGTTATCTGCGCGCCATTTCTAGCTCCATTCTCAAAATTAATTTCTTCTGACTTTCCCCCTTGAGCATTATAATATGTTAGCAACCCTATAGGCTGATCATCAACTATTTTGGCCTTGCCTGTCATCCTTCCATATTCATCTACAAATATTGACCAACCTTGTTTCATCCTTCCTTCATATTCTGAGATCATAGTCGGCACACTATTTTCACAGTATACCATCACATCTGATTCCTTGCCAAGATGTGGCATTTTTCTCACTGCAAAGTGATACCAAAAGTTATCCACAAAATATTCTTTGTAGAACCTTGTGATGCCTTTTCCCTTCTTTTTTAATTGATCTTCAAAATTTTCTAATCCATTAAGTGTGTAGTAAGTAAAGTTTTCGATGTGCCCTTTTTGATAAATATCCGCTAAATATGGAATATACTGTTTTTCAAAAAATCCGTCTTTCACATCGTGCTCGGCAGCATATTCAGCAATAGCTTGAGCATGACGGGGATATATATCGTCAATATCACATTCCAATTTGTACTTTTCATTAAGTGGGAATTGGTTTCTAAGTATTAATGTCAATTTAGAAAAATCATCTCCTGTCTCACTAAATACATAGTCTGTTTCTTCAAGATAGTTTTGTGCCATCTTCTTGTTAAGTTGTATAACAGCATTCAATGCAAATTCATCCTCAGGATCGTCAGCAAGATATCCGAGAAGCGCCAATGCCCCCTCAGCTATCTGTCCATTCTCTAGAGCTACCACACCAAGCAAGTAATGGGCTTGTGAATGCGCAGGATTTATTAATATTGTCCTTTTAATATAGTCTATACTTTTCTGCACTTCACCGCTCCTATAATACGATATCGCCATATTAAATATAAGATGACTATAATTTGGATACTTGACTTCGGCTTCTTTGTATATTTTCTCAGCTTCTTCGAATCTCTCAGCATCACGCATCACACTTCCATAGTTGACATACAAACTGGGTTTTATCTCAAAATGCCCATCATCAAGCAGCTTCTTATACAAAACGATTGCTCCATCTGTATTTTCCTCCGCCAAGTAAGAGTTTGCCGCCTCTATCTTGCAGCTGTAGTAATATTCTTCATCAGACGGATGTACTTTGTCCATTACTTCTCTTGCATCCGCATAGTTTTCTTCTCCAATATACTTCAACGCTTCAGCTACAAAAGCTTCTGAATTATAATATTCTACCTGAGCTTCACTGAATGAGAAAAAGAATAGATATACTAATGTAAGGATGACTTTATTCATTGTATATTAATTTATGTTTAAGTATGTAATTGACAACTGGCTTATTTGTATTTTTCCTTGCAGCTATGTAACTAATATTAAGGTAATATATAAAGTAAATTATTTTATACCAAACCTCAATAGATATTTAGCAAATAGTCCGCAAAAAATAGACCTATACTGGGAATCAAGTGACTTTTGAAACAGAAACAGTATAAAAAAGATCAAATTCCAATATATATATTCCGTTCAATTCGACACCGTACTCTTACCCATTAGCCCGCTGTAAAAGAGGAATTCCATGGCTTGGCTCGGTCAAGTTCTAACAACAAAAAAGCCATCAGAAATTAATCTGGTGGCTTTTTTTATAATTTATGCTAGATCCAAAAAGTGTTATTCACTTCCTCTTCTTGCTATCATTTGGTCTACACCCGAAGTAAACTCAGCAACAGTTTTTTTATAGTTTGTTTTACCTAAAGCACTAATTGCAAATTCTCCCGTATCGTTTTTACTTAAATCAAAAACGTGAATTGTTGGGTATCCTCTTACACCAAATGCTTTTTGAAGATTTGAATTTTGTTTCTTTATTTCTTGAGGCAATTGCTTCTTTCTTGGAAAATCTAACTCAAGTAATACAACGTTCTCTTCAGCCCAAGTCTTAAATTCATCATGAATAAAAACACTTTTTGTCAACCTCTTACACCAACCACACCAATCACTACCTGTGAAATTCGCTAAAATTGGTTTACCTGTTTTTTGTGATGCTTCGTACGCTTCGTCTATATTCACAAGCCATCCTTCATTCTCCGCAGCATAAGCCACCTCTGATGATTGACCAAAAGATAAAGTTCCCATAAGTACGAATAGAGCAAGGATGTTCACTTTCAGTACTCTTGTTAAATTAATAGCTTGCATATTGTTTATTTTTATTTTTTTTACTTAATACAAATATCGTGCAAAAAATTGATTTTGATATCCTTCTTTGATACGATAGTGATGTGAATATAGTTACATTTATTTTGTTCTCGATGTCATTTTTTAGACAGATTTAATTTTCTAGGTAACTTTTAATGTTTTCTTAAGGTTTATAAGAAATAAATTGAGAGCTTGAGAATTCGATATTTCGAGGTAGGACTGCTGCGCTTTTAGAGGTTAGGCCACTTTGCTTTTGGACTATTAGAGGTTGGACATCTTTCTTTTGGATATTCGATTACTTTGGTTTTAGTAATTAGATTTTAGGTCTATAGGCATTTGACGATCCTGCTTTTAGAAGAAACCGACTTTGTCAATAGTGGAACTTTAACTTTTCAATATATCAGATTGCCAATTATTATATCCCATTGTGGATGTAAACATTATCTTTGCGACTTCGTTTGAAGTATACTTATGACCAAAAAAGATCAAAATAAACAAGACTTAGATTTAAAACTCCTAGGATGGGTACTGGGTAAAGCCAAGCCTTATAAGAACTTATTTATTTGGACGATTTTCTTAGCTGTAATATTAGCGCCTATTAGTACCGTGCGTCCATATTTGATAAAAGAGATGGTCGATAATTATATCATGGTGAATGATGTAGGAGGATTGACCAACATGGCAATATTGTATGTTTCAGTTGTATTGGCCAATGCCATATTAAGATATTTCTTCATTTATTCGGCGGCTTTATTGGGTCAATCTGTAATAAAAGATCTGCGTATACAGGTTTATAATAGGATAACTAGTTATAAACTGAGATTTTTTGATCAAACTCCTATTGGTACAGCAACCACACGTACTATAAATGATATAGAATCTATCAACATGGTCTTTGAACAAGGAGTATTGACGATATTAGCGGATCTTCTCGCAGTCTTTGCTGTGTTGGGTATTATGTTTTATACGAGTTGGAGATTGACATTAATTTGTCTACTTACCTTACCTTTTTTGATTATAGCTAGTTATATATTCAAAGAGAAAGTAAAAGCTTCCTTCCAAGTAGTACGAACCCAAATTTCTAAGATGAATGCATTTCTCCAAGAGAGGATATCTGGCATGAGAGTAGTCCAGATATTTAATGCTGAACAGCAGGAGATGGATAAATTCAAAGAGATTAACAAAGAATATACCCAAGCCAATCTGAATTCGATATTTTATTATGCTGTGTTTTTTCCTGTGGTAGAATTTATATCTGCACTCGCATTAGCATTGATGATATGGTTAGGAGCTAAAGCATATTTGAATGATCAAGTCTCATTCGGAGCATTAGTCGCATTTCCAATTTACCTTAATTTACTGTTCAGGCCGGTAAGATTACTAGCTGACAAGTTCAACTCATTACAAATGGGTCTTGTAGCTGCTGATCGAGTAAAAAAGGTAGTGGATGCGAATGAAGTGATAAAAAATTATGGGTCGACAGAAGTCGAAAACCTCAAAGGAGAAATAGAATTCAAAAATGTGCATTTTGCATATGATGAGAAGAACTTTGTATTGAATGATATATCGTTTAAAATAAATGCAGGTGAAACACTTGCTATAGTAGGAAGTACCGGATCTGGTAAAAGTAGCATCATCAATGTGCTCAACCGTTTCTATGAGTACCAAAAGGGTAGTATTACGATTGATGGTATTGATTTGCGAAAGTATGATTTACCTAATTTGAGGGAGCGCATATCTATTGTATTACAAGATGTATTCTTATTTAATGGTAATGTAGCGGATAATATCACGCTAAGAGATGAATCGATCAGTCTAGAAATTGTAAAAGAGGCATCCGAGACGATAGGAGCAGATGTATTCATAGAAAATATGCCTGATGGCTACGATCAAAAAATAATGGAACGTGGTAACAATCTATCTGTCGGTCAGAGACAACTGATTTCATTTGTAAGAGCTTTGGTTTTCAATCCTGACATCTTAATTCTGGACGAAGCGACAAGCTCTATTGACACAGAGACTGAATCTATAATCCAACATGCAATTGAGAAACTGATTGATAAGCGAACATCTATAATTATTGCACACAGATTATCTACTATCCGTCATGCAGATAAGATCATGGTCATGGATAAAGGACACATGGTAGAATTTGGGTCGCATGATGAGTTGTTGCAGAAGGAAGATGGTAGGTATCGAGAGCTTTATGAGATGCAGTTTGTGGAGGGGATTTGAATGAATGACAGAATTATGAATAAAAAAAAGCATGAATCATTGAATCATTAATTCATTGAAGCTAATGTATCACAGCAACAGTACCATATCTTATTACCGTTTCTCCATTTCTTAGCTGCAATTCTGAAGACCAAACATATACACCTGACACTACAGACGTTCCCTGATAAGAACCATCCCATCCTAAATCAGGATTGCTCGGAGGCATGTTTTTAAAGGTAAACATAAGATTACCCCACCGATCATGTATCTTAAGTAACTTGATTATATCAATATCTCGATCACCATAAATTGTAAATCGATCATTGACTAAAGTAGAACTTATAACATTAGGATAGTTGATTGACAATGTATTATCTACTATCAAGTAGAGTTCATAGATAGAATCGCACTCCCATTGATTTTCGAATTCGGACTGATACACACCGCTGATGTCATAGCTATTTCCATCCACCTGCCATATATAAGACCCATTTGACAACACCGTATCTTTTTGAATCCATTGAGGAAATACGATCAAGTCCAAACTATAAATAGAATCACAACCTAGTGTGTTTGTATTTGTTTGTGTATACACAACTGATGATTCAAATGTCTGTCCATTGCCAATCCAAGTGTATGGTGTGCAGCTTGATATTTCTGTGGTATTAATTGAGGCTAACAATTCTAAATTTATTTCTAAAACTGAATCGCAGCCTCCTTGCCCTTGTAGCACAATAGTATGGTATCCACTTTCTGTTAAAACCTCGCCCCCTATTGTAACGCTTTCACATTGGCTTTCCTCTATTTGAGTGGTACCCACGTTGCTTGTAGGTTGCACCTGCGATTACAAACGCTCATCCATACGAGCATTTGTAATTAAGTATCACCATTATGATAGGATAGCATCGATATTCGGAAATGGCTACAAACATTACGTTGACCGCTTATTAATTCAGCTGTCTACAAACAAGTGGTGTTGGTCGTAGGCTCTTGCCTACGATCATAGTATGATTATGTCAATACTGCCTAACTCAACAAATTCATGTCCAATACATCAATCTCAAGTTCTGATTGTAGGCCTAAATAGTTGCTAGCACTACTGTGTATATAATCTTCCTGACGTCTTACCAAACTGGCTCTTACAGGATTATCATGGACATATTCTATCTTTCTACCTATCCATATTTTGCTTACTAATTCTACAGGATGATTATGCTGTTGCCATAATTGATGTGTTTTATTTCTATTATTGTGTTTAGCAAAATACTTCAAAAGTCGTAACATCCACTCCTGACGACTTTCTGTAGGATTATGTAACATTTCTTCTATTATCCTTTTTGCTGTATAACTTTTGAAGTCTCTAATAATATCTGACAACCTAAATCCTTCTTTTGCCGAAACAACTAGATGAAGGTGATTTGTCATAATCACATATGCATGAATGCCTAATCCTTTCTCTCTTCGACAGTAAGCTAGAGATTCTAAAATGATATCTCTGTATATTTTTCTAGAAAACACATCAAGCCAACCTACGATAGTAGGTGTAATAAAATGTATGTGATTTTGATTTACAATTTTATAACCATTCATAGTCTAATTTATACAATTACATCGACATTCGGAAATGTCGATGACTTTAACATTGACTGCCACAATATTGTTGGTCGTAGGCTCCTCCCTACGATCTTACTATGATTGTCTCATCTTGTATCTTTGCGAAGCCAAAAAATATTTAAACATCTAAAATAGTTACAAACTAGATAATCATATGAACATCGACATTCAGAAATGTCGACGAACATGACATTGACCGTTGCTTTGACTGTTGTTGGTCGTAGGCTCCTGCCTACGATCTTACTATGATTGTCTCATTTTTCCTGCGTAAAACAAATATTATCTGCAAAGCTATAATGACCCTATCCTAGATAATCTTATGAACATCGACATCCAGAAATGTCGACGAACTTAACGTTGACCGTTGCTTTGACTGTTGTTGGTCGTAGGCTCCTGCCTACGATCTTACTATGATTGTCTCATCTTTCCTGCGTAAAAC
>JBLHWH010000078.1:0-28382 GCA_047628935.1 Halioglobus sp.
AGGGCAACACGTCTTTTGTACCCTTAGATCAGTCTGTGATACTTTGAGAAAAAGAAATCTAAACATGCATTCTTACATGATCCAAATAATTCAAACTTAGCCTTTTTTGCTACCTGAGTAGTTACAACATATGAAATATTTGATAATTCTTTTGGCTCTCTTTATTTTCAGTTGTAATCCTGCCGAAAAAGGAGCTGTAAGTCATCAAGCTGAATCCAATGCATACCTAGATAATACTGGGAAGGACGATCAGTTTACAGGCGGTATTAAGATGATAAAAATAAATACGCCAAAAGGGGATTTTAAAGTCTGGACGAAGCGAGTTGGAAATAATCCAACTAAGAAAGTGTTGCTTCTACATGGAGGCCCAGGGATGACACATGAGATCTATGAATGTTTTGATGGATATTTCCCTCAAGAAAATATTGAGTATTACTACTATGATCAATTGGGTTCATATTATAGTGATCAACCAAAAGATCTTAGTTTATGGGATTTACCTCGGTTTGTAGAAGAAGTAGAACAAGTTCGAATAGCTCTTGGATTAGATAAAGACAATTTTTATCTATATGGACAATCATGGGGCGGGATTCTTGCAATGGAATATGCTCTAAAGTATCAAAACAATTTAAAAGGTTTGGTCATATCAAATATGATGGCTTCTATTCCAGATTACATGAAGTACTCTGATGAAGTGCTTGCACCAAAACTACCTCCTGAGGTACTTGCCGAAATTATGGAATATGAAAATGCAGAAGACTATAGCAATGAACGTTATATGGAACTCGTCGTCAATCATTATTATACAAGACACGTCATACGTATGGATCCGGAGAAATGGCCTGATCCGATCAAAAGAGGGTTCAAACATCTTAACCCTGATGTATACGTAACCATGCAAGGACCAAGTGAGTTCGGAGTAAAAGGGGATGCTACTCTTAAAGCCTGGGATGTAAAAGACCAACTACACAAAATAAAAGTACCTACCCTAACAATAGGTGCCGAATACGACACAATGGATCCGAAACACATGGAATGGATATCAAATGAAGTGAAAAATGGTAGATACTTACACTGTCCAAACGGAAGTCACCTATGCCAGTTTGATGATCAGAAGAATTTTTTCAAAGGATTGACTACTTTTATAAAAGATGTGGATAATGGGGTGTTCTAAACAAACCGTTTATAAAAAATATTCTCAGAAATGGATTTAAAAACTTCTGCTAATGTAGAAATAGCTAGAAACTATATTGACCTTTTGGAGAAAGGAGATATTAGGAGTGTTATTTCGTTATTCTCTAGTACAGGTATAGTCCATTCTCCAATCTATGGGAAAAAGTCGGCAAAAGAGTTTTATAACGACTTAGCTGAAGACACATCTGAATCCAAATTAACGATCAACGGTATATTCGAAGAACCTGGCTCGAATCGAGTAGCGCTCTATTTCAATTATACCTGGACACTAAAAAATGGTGAGGTCGTCAATTTTGATGTTGTTGATATTATTGTATTTGATGATGATAACAACATCGTCAATTTGAAAATCATATATGATACAAGATATAGCCGAAAAGCTATCGGATTGTTATAATGCAACAAAAATAGGGCTACCTTATAACTAAGGTAGCCCTAAATTAATTCTAAAAGACCTAGCCTGATTTCTAGTTTGGCTCTAATTCAGGTCTAGGAAATTGCACGAAAATCTGGTCTCCTACTCTATCAAGAGGAAGCGCTCCAAGTTTATCATATCTTCTCATATCTACCCACCTATGTCCCTCTCCAAAGAGCGAGTATCTTCTCTGTTTCAAAAGTTCTGTTTCTAATGATGCAACATCTTCACCTCCTGAATAGTCACCAAGTCCGTTTGCATTTCTTATGATATTAAGTGCTCCTACTGCTCCAGGAGCATTACTACCAATATTAGCTTCAGCCATCAACAGAATCAATTCTTCATTTCTAATCATTCCTACAGGTGTAGTGTTGGTTGAATACAATTGAACTTGATCTATTGAAGATAGGCCATCTGCCTTCACTGTATCAATTGTGGCTACTTTAGATAATCTCGTATCTCCGTCTTCACCATCAATTACAAATGTTGGATGTGCCATATACTTATTTTGTTCCAAAGCATAAAAAAGAGGATTCAATCTATCATTTCCCGCACCACTGAACAGGTGGTAAACACCCGCATTCATAGCGCCAGCCATATCCAAGAAAGAAGCGTTAAGAGCAGTTTTCACTGCATCTTTATTTCCTCTATACATTTCTACCCTTGCTTTTAATCCTTGAACAAATTTTACAAAATTTGCCGGTGTATCAAATCCCTCAAATCCACTAGAAAGTGTAAAAACAAATTCACTTCCGGCAGCTCCAGCTTCTGAAATTGCTTCATCTAGCATACCACTTATGCCCGCCAAACCTTCATCATAACTTACATAATCTCCTAAATCATCAGGATCAACAATATCTAGTATAATTCCATTTTGATACTGTCTATTGATTACTAATAGTAGATTATAAGCCATACATGTCTTTGCAAATGAGTTGTATCCTGCGACTCCTGCTGCGTCTAAACCAGCTTCACTATTTGCCACTGCATCAATTAAAGATTGAGCGTTTCTTGCACTTCTGTATCTAGCTCCAAAAGACCTTGTAGTAAGGAACCCATTATCATCTAATACCCCTTCTCCTACTCCAGCACCAAGCAATTCGCCCGTGTATCTAGGGTCTGTTTCGTTAAGGTCATAATAATCTCTGCCAACTATACTGACAGTTTGGTAATAGAATTCCATATCATTTCTCAAAGAAGCCTCAAGACCAGTTGTAAGCAATTGCAGTTGACCACTATTAGCACCTTCTGCATAACTTTCTACGGTAGGTCCGTTTGGGTTATTGATTGGATCTAATGAACACGATGCAATACTAAGCCCAAAAATAGCCAGTAATGCGTATTTATATATATATTTCATTTTCAAAATTTTCGGTTTTCAATAAATTAAAAAGTAACATTAACATGGAAATTGATTCTCTTGCTGCTTGGAAATGGAGTTACCTCTATACTATTTGCCAGTACATTACCTCCAAAGTTTGAAACTTCTGGGTCATAACTATTATAATCAAATATGTTGATAAGGTTTCTTCCTGACACCCCAATTTTAAGATCCGCAAAACTTATAGCTGATTCTGGAAAATTATAGTAAACTCCAATTTCTCTCATTCTTAGGTAAGAAGCATCTTCTATCCATGAACCTGCATTTCCTGCATTCCATGTTGTTGTTCTGTAATCTCCATTATTCAACACACCTTCTGGATCCAGTGTTACATCATCATAATCCCATGTAGTATTTCCAAGATCATAAAGAAGTGTACTTAAGTTTACACCATCTCCACCTTGCTTAAGGTGCCACACCATTGAGAAATCAAAGTTTCCATAGGAAATACTATTGATCCAACCCAAATTAAAATCAGCTTCTGCATTTCCATAAACTCTAAATCCATCACCATCTGGGTCTAAATCAGAACAGTCATCTGTCTCACAGTCAGCTGGATTATATGTACCTACGATTTGTGTTGCACTTTCTCCTTCTTGAATTCTATACTGACCTAAACTTGCCGCAAATCCACCAAGGTTAAATGCTGGAATATCCAATTTAGTAACTTTACTAGTGTTTTTCCACCAGTTGAATTGAGACGTCCACTTTAACTTTTTAGTTTCTACAATTCTAAGTCCTAAAGATAACTCTACGCCTTTGTTGTTAAGTGCTGCTGCATTGACTACTTGAGTAGTAAATCCTGTTGATGTTGGAATATTTGCTCTTAACAAAACATCATCAACGTCTTTATTATAAAAGGTAGCTTCTAAACTAATTTTGTTGTCAAGCATAGCAAGGTCAAAACCGAGTTCCAATTCTTTTTGTCTTTCAGGACCTACACTTGTATTCCCTCTTTGAGCGCTGCTTATTAATCCAGCATTTCCATCAATCAATGATCCATTTAACAAATTGAATCTATCGCTAAATCCAGCGAAAGTACCCGCTTCTCCGTAAGCGGCTCTTATTTTCAGTTGGTTAACTACCCCTTCTGCATTCCAGAAATCAAATTTATGAAGATTCACAGCTACGTTTGCTTTTGGATAATAATATAGTTTATTGGCATCACCATTGTTGGTAGATTTGTCACCTCTTAATCCAAGAGTAAATAAGAACTGATCGTTATAGTTTACTTCCTCCTGAACGAAAAATCCTCTATCCTTTTGGATCAATACATTTTGGAAAACTGCTTGATTAGCTGCCTGACTTAAGCTTGTTTCGACCCCACTCAATCCTGATGCTGTAGCTATTACAGTATTTCTATCAAAGTTTTCGCCTGTTAAACCTGCTTGTGTAGTAAAAGACAATCCATTATCCATGTAAACGTTATGTACCAAGAATCCTGCGTATCTATTAATCAAACTTCTAGTATTTCCCTGAATAGAAACACCCCCAAGTGTACCATCTGCTCTGAAATAAGAGAGGCTTCCTGGAAATAGAGCTTCTGTTCTTAAGTTGTATTGATCTCTTCCATATGTACCTACGAATTTCAAACTTTGGTTTTCATTAGACCAAATTCTTGCGTTCACTATAGCACTGTTGAAGAATCTATTTACATTTTCTTCATTCTTAACCTGATCAATTGTCTCAAGAATATTTGAACCTGCTCCCCCTGCAGGCCAAACGCCATCTTGCTCGAACAAATTCTCCCATTGGTTGGAAAACGCTTGTGCGTATCCTACTGTAGTATTGGTATTCCCATTATTAAAAAAACCTCTGTCTGATTGTGAATTTACATAGTTCGATGTAAAGTCAAGTTTCAACCAATCATTAAACTTATGACTAATATTTGCTCTTACAGATGCTTTTTGGTAACCCGTATTTTGAACAATACCTTCTTCATCTTTATAAACACCACTTAAATAATAAGTCGTCTTTTCATCACCTCCGCTCATGCTTAATTGAGAAGTAGATAAGTATCCAGAATTTCCATATAATTCTTGTTCATAGTCCGTCAATCCATTTTTATCGAAAGCTTCTCCTGCTGTCTCTCCAAAAATTTCTACAATTTTACCTCTGTCAGAAAAATCTCTTTGACCTAAAAGTTTGATTGCAGATGTAACACCTACTGTTTGGTTGAAATTTACTTTATTTTCACCCGCTTTTCCTCTTTTTGTTGTGATGATTACGACACCTGCAGCTGCTCGTGAACCATAAATACCAGAAGCTGATGCACCTTTAAGTACTTCAATAGATTCAATATCTTCTGTTATCAAATCCGCAATCCTGTTAGAAGCATCATCTTGATTAGTTGCTGTGTTTCCTCCTCCTGCAGCTGCAGAAATAATATTCGTCCCTAAAGAGATTGTCGAGTTATCAACAAAAATTCCATCTACAATGTACAATGGTTGTTGTCCTCCGAAAATAGAAGAAACCCCTCTTAACTTAATAGACATACCCCCACCTGGAGCACCAGAATTAGATCTGATATCTGCGCCTTTAAGTTTACCATATAGAGCACCTTCCATCGTAGGTTGAGAAGTTATTCCTGTGAGTTCTACCGCGCCAATCGATTCTACTGAATTCGCCGAGTTAGATCTCTTGACATTAGACGCAAGTCCTGTCACTACAATCTCATCCATTTGGTTAATATCCTCAGACATGACTATTGAGCCAAAATTTCCATCCACTATGTTGATCTCTTGAGTAAGATATCCTAGATAAGAAACCTCCAGCGTTGTTGCACCTTCGGGTGCAATAAGAGAAAATCCACCATCGATATCAGTAATCGTACCAACAGTTGTTCCTTTTACAATTACATTGGCACCTATGACTCCGTCGCCCGCCGTGTCAGTAATTACTCCTGCGATATTCTGCTGCGAGAATGCAAAGGACTGGCATAGAATCACCAGCAAGGCTGATAACCCTAAATTTGTAAACATTTTTTTCATGCAATTTTTATTTAGTTAAGTAAAATAGTTCGTTTTCAACGAAGAAAACATTGAATTGAAATGTAATATGTTAAAAAAAAGCCGAATTCAAGTCTAAAATCAAAATTTTATAGCTTTTCTATTTCAGAATATCAAGCGTCTGACATATTAAGAAAACGACCAAATAAACGAAAATGTCAACCTTAACTATACCTTTATCTTCATTACCGTATATTGCACTTTATGAGCTCAATTATTAAAAATATTGTCGGAATATTTATGATATCCTTATGGTATGTAAATTATATCAATGCGCAATGGTCTTCTGATTTTTCGGAAGCTAGCCTTACAGATTGGACTGGCGATGTAGATCAATTCATAATCAATGAAGATGGACAGCTGCAACTAAACGCTCCAGATGCAGGTGAAACTACTCTTTTCAGACAAAGCCAAATAAGCGATGACACCATAAGCATCGGTATATATCATATGTTAGATTTTAGCCCCTCTGATAATAATCGATCTACGATCTACTTAGCATTAGACAATCAAGATATTACTATTGCAAGCGGTTATTATATCCAGATAGGTGAAAACGGATCTGACGACGCTCTAAAGTTCTATTACCTTAATAATGGCTCAGCAGAACAAATCGGCACAGCGACAATGGGAGCTATGGCTAATGAACCTGCAGTAGTGAATATAGATATTGATGTATATCCAAATGGATTATGGTCAATCAAAACCAATTATGATGGATTAGAATCTACTTCTCTTGATGTAGAATTTATGGATGATAGATTTTCATTTTCTGACGCACAGTTTTTTGGAATAGCCTGCAAATTTAGTGCATCTAGATCGGACAAGTTCTTCTATGATGATATGTTTCTTAAAGCATTCGAAGTGGATCGAACTCCACCGACAGTAATCGAAGCAACAGCATTAAGTGTAAATCAGATATTAATAAAATTTGACGAACCAGTAGAACCTTCCAACGCTCTGAATATAAACAACTATAATGTCGATAATGGAGTAGGGAATCCATCCGTAGTTGGTCTTTCGGGAAGTCTTGGAAATGAGTACTTGTTGCAATTTGTTTCAGATTTTGCTTCTGATAGAGAATATACTATGACGGCATCTGGTATAAATGACTTGAACGGTAATCTAATGGCGGATTTCTCCTTTATGTTTAATGTGCCGAGTAGGCCTATCGAAGGTGATCTTTTATTAAGTGAAATATTGTTTGACCCTTATATTGCAGGTGAGGACTTTATCGAATTGTATAACACATCAGACAAGTTTTTAGAGTTGCAAGGGCTAGTCATCTCAAACACACAAAATGAAATGATGCAGATAGTTACTTCAAATCTTTCGATCTCTCCTAATGGATATATTGCACTTACAGAAGACGCTGATTTCTTAGTTCAAGAATATAAACCAGATAGCGACGCAAATATCAGCCTTTCAGAATTACCCGCGTTCAACAATGATGCAGGTAATGTAACAATTAGCACTGCAGAGGGTGTTGTTCTAGATTTCTTTGACTATACAGAGGATCTTCATTTCCAACTTATCGACGATACTGAAGGAGTAAGCTTGGAAAGAATCAGTTTTGAAGTAGAAACGAACGATGAACGCAACTGGCAATCTGCTTCTCAGAATTCAAGATTCGCCACCCCTGGCTATAAAAACTCAGGAGAAATAACTATTAATCCTGGGGATGAGATGTTTACTGTTCTAACGGAGACTTTCTCGCCAGATCAAGACGGAACTGATGATCTGATGGTTCTCCGTTACAACCTTGATAAATCAGGATTTGTAGCAAATATTGCAATCCATGATGCAGCTGGGTTCAAGATCAAAGAACTATCTCAAAACGAATTTTTATCCTCTCAGGGAATTATAACTTGGGATGGAACAAACGCTGAAGGTAACATATCTGACCTTGGTATATACATAGTAGTAGGTCAGATATTTCATCCAGATGGCGATATACTAAATTTTAAAAAAACTGCAGTTTTAGCAGGGTTCATAGATTAAGAGATTGCTAAATTTTTACATTGCATAGTGCTAGTTTGTTAAATTAGTTACTTTTCAGTTATAAATCTTCTATACAAATTTATATATAGCTTTATTAGCAATTGAAAACAGGATGACTCAACAACAAAAAAACACAATACTACAATCTACCATAGCAATGATACTCATAGCAGGGACAGGTGTTGTGATGTTATCATCCCAAGTGCCTTTTATCAGAAGAATCTCCGAATATTCGGTGCATATTATGCTAGGAATGTTCGGCTTCAGTATTCTGGCATTGATCTTTGATAAGACAAAGATCATGTTTGCTGGTCTTGCTTGTACAGCTGCACTTTGTATATTTCTCAAAGATGCATCAAACAACACACTCAAACTTCCCCAAGAAAATACAGAAGAAAAACTAAATGTAGCTCACATCAACTTGAGCAACATCACATTCGAATTTAATGAGTTGAGAAGTTTACTTAATGAAGAAAAAATTGATTTGGTCTCTTTCCAGGAATTAACTCCAGATTGGAACATGGTACTGCATGGTTTACTTCAGATCGACTTTCCGTATTCGAAATCTGAAGTGCGTATTGATCCATATGGTATGGCGCTTTTTAGCCGCATTCCATTCAAAAGTACAGAGGTATTCAAATGTAAGGATAAGCCTAATCTTAAATCAACCATCGAAAAAGATGGAAAGGCGTTTCAAATTATATGTTCATATTTAACTCCTGCGCTTGATCAAAAGAGTATAGAAGCGGCTTCTGCCCAATTGACAAGAATAGCGGAAGAAATTAAAAAATCAGAACATCCATTGATCGCCCTTGGTGAATTCAATATGGTATATTGGACCAATGAAATTCGAGAGTTCAGAAGCCATACTAAATTGACAAACTCTAGACGAGGTCTATCAGATGGCAATCTTCGAGTTCCTTATGATCATATTTTTTTCTCTGAAGGACTGGAGTGTACAGAATTTAAGGAAATGAAAGATGAAGACCAGAATTATATTGGAATCATGGGTAAGTATCAACTCCGAGATATAGAAGATGATTCCAAATTAAGCTCCTTAATCCAGTAGTTCTGCTACAAGTTTCAAAACCATTGATTATGAAAGAATACTTATCAATGCTCCGTTTAGTTTTAATAAGTGTTTTTGCTTCGGCACAACCTACACTTCAATATGTTCAAGTTCAGTCAGGGCTGAGCAGTCTTGTCGACATATCAAATGCAGGAGATGAGTCCAATCGACTATTTATAGTTGAGAAAACTGGAAGAAGTAAAAAAGATCCTAAATTTTGACTACCCCTCCGCAAGCGGATGGAGCATTCGCCAAAATTTTTCTCCCTAAAGGTCGGTATTCGGATCTTTTTTGTGATAAGGCGTTTTTATGCAAAAACATCTTTTTATGACTCCGACGCAAGCATCGGAGAATTTAAGTATTAAAATAATTGAAAATGGGAGTGTACTTTCTACTCCTTTTCTGAATATAGATTCCCAAGTCAATTCTACTTTTAGTGAAAGAGGTCTTCTAGGATTGGAATTTTATCCAAATTATGAAGATAATGGATATTTCTATGTCAGCTGTATCAATAACTCTGGTACGACGACTATCTCTAGATTCAAAGTTTCTGATGCAAATGCAAACACAGCTGATCCAGCTTCTGAAAAAATGATGTTCACCATTAGTCAGCCTTTTTCAAATCATAATGCGGGTGATTTAAAATTCAGTCCCATCGATAATTATTTACTAAAGTTTCGCAGTTGAATCAAGTCTGAGAGTTGTGTTGATATTGATTGCCTATGAGTCAAAGTCAGCGAACCCATTTATTTGCTTTCACAAATTGTCGTTATTAATGATTTTTCGAATAAAATGATCTAAGTCAACTCCAAGGTTCAAAAAAAATCTTCTTAAATTGTCTTTACAAGTTTCCAAATCTTCTTAAAAATGGAAACATAAATAATACTCTGAATAATTCACTAGCATTGCCCCCTAACTTTTAAAGAACTGAACACTTAGTGATAGCTGACATGTTGAATCGATCGATAACTCTGCTCAATGAATTTAGCACGTGAGCATCATCTGATGCTAAATCATTGTTTTCTGCAATTTTCTGAATACCTTTATTGTGTTTCATAATATATCTTTGAAAAGCTTTGTAACTCTTTTAAAAAATAGGCTTTAGCCTATATTATGTAATCATTTTCACATGTATTATTAGTAAATAATCAATAGCTTGACAGCTGCGAAACTTTAGTTGTTTATACATTCCGAAGGGAGATGGAGGATCTGGTGGAGATCCTGGATGTAGGGCTCAAGATTCTACATTGTTGCTAGGGAAAATGCTAAGGATAGATGTCGATCAAAATGAAAATACACCTCCTTATTATGGCATTCCTGCCGATAATCCATACATCAATTTCCCAAATGTTCCAGATGAGATTTGGGCTTTTGGTTTAAGATATCCATGGCGGTTTTCGTTTGATTCCAAAACAGGTGACATTTGGATTGCAGATGTTGGACAAAACAAGATCGAAGAAGTAAACTTTCAACCATTTGCTAGTGCAGGAGGAGAAAATTATGGTTGGGCAATAATGGAAGGTACTGAATGTTATGGTCCAGATCCAATAAACAATAATTGTGTAGCTGGCTTGCCTTCTTGTTTCTCGAGTTCATACACTGAGCCTATTTTTACTTATTTTCAGAATTTTGCTACCGGTGGTTATTCTATTACTGGAGGATATGTATATCGAGGATGTAAGTACACTGAATTGTATGGCTATATGTCGTCACAGATTATGTAACAAAGAATACATGGGTAGTGGATTCGAATGGTGCAGGCACTCAAATGGTGGATACACCCAATGGCGTTTCTACTTTTGGAAAAAATGAAGCAGGAGAATTATTTCTAGCGACTTTATCTGGAGGAATCTACGAATTTCGAGAGACAACATATCCAGAGGTGCTTACTTTAACCGCAGCTGACAGCCGATTAGACGGGGTATATCAGGCTGCAGATAGTATTATTATTGGTAGCAATGTAACTTTTAATCTTACTGTAGACATTACTTTTATTTCTCATAATTTAGAGATCTCTCATGATGTAGACATTCCAATAACGGCTTCATTAAAAATTAATAAAGGGATTTGTGATGATTAACTCTTTAATCATTTTTCTCTATTCTCACCTCTAAATTCGTACAAACTGTAGATTGATCTATAGACGATATATTATTTTTGCTTTGATGCAACCCTTCCTATTCCTTTCCGTCATTAACATGAAAACAAATCTTAATCAAACTAACGCTAAATAGATAGAGTTTTATACTTTGAGTATTGATTTTATAAGATCTATGTACCTTGTGAAGGTTAGATATTCAAAAATAACTACCACTAATACTACTAATTGGAACAACTGAACTTTCAGCGAGAACTTGTAGAACGATGTATTGAGAGCGATCGAAATGCCCAGTACAATCTTTATAGAATGTATTCTAAAGGAATGTATAATATCTGCCTGCGCATGCTCAACAACAGTATGGAAGCAGAAGATGTGCTTCAAGAGTCATTTATGGATGTATACAGAAAGCTACATACCTATAAGTTTGAATCCACACCTGGAGCATGGATAAAACGAATAGTAGTCAATAACTGTATCAATAAACTACGGAAGAACAAACTACATATAGAAGAAATTGAAGAAGGAAGATATGTAGCGGATGAAATAGTAGAAAAAGACGACTACGGATACGAAGTAAAAAAGATTAAAAAGGCAATGTCTGCTTTGCCTGATGGATATAGAGCAATTTTTTCATTGTATGCAATGGAAGGATATGATCACCAAGAAATAGGACAAATCATGAATATCTCAGAATCTACCTCTAAATCTCAGTATAGTAGAGCAAGAAAAAAGATAAGAGAACTGATGAGTTCTTACTAAAGATAATAAAGCATGAAAGAAGATAAATTAGAAAAGTTTTTGGCAGATCATAAGCAGGATTTCGATTCAGAAAGTCCGCCACTTATGATTTGGATGAATCTAGAAAAAGAGCTGTCAGATACTAAGAAAGAAAAAACAGCCTTGGTGCGCGAGCTGAAGCAAATAAATATCATGCGTGTGATGCAGGTAGCCGCAATGTTTGTTGTAGTAATGGGCGTAGGGCTTCTTATCGGCATGCAGATCAACAAAAATGGAAATACATACAACAGCCCCTACCTAGACGAATTCGTAGAAGTAGAAAAACACTACAACAAAAAAATAGACAATATGTGGGCTACAGTAAAGGCCACAGGGGTAGAAGAATCCGAAGATGTCGAAGAGGACCTAAAGTCTCTCGATGCAGTATATAACGAACTGAAAGAAGAACTACTTAGTGGCAAAGGAAGCAACACCAACGAAGTAGTTAATTCAATGATCAAAAATTACAGAACAAAAATAAATATTCTAGAGACCGTATTAAACAAAAAGAACCAACAAATAAATATAGAAGATGACAAAGTTGAAATATAAAATAAGTGTAGCACTACTGTTTTTTCTTTTCGGAAATGGACTTGCATCATCCAATCCATTGGTCAAAAAGCAGCAAATAAGGGAGATTCACAAATCATTTGATGTCGATTCTGATGCATTACTTGGAGTATATAACAAGTACGGCAACATCCAAATCACTACTTGGAATAAAAACACCATAGAAGTAGATGTACTCATAAGAGTCAAAACAGCAAGTGAATCGAAAGGGCAGACGTTTTTGGAAGGTGTGAATATTGAGTTTTCAGCAAGTCGTTCAAAAGTAGGAATGAAAACAGTCTATCCTGATCAAGAAAACAGCTCATGGTGGGGCAGCTGGTGGAGCAATAGTAATAACATCGACTTCGAGGTACACTATACAATCAAGGCACCCGCTGGAATAAGCACAAGTCTAAAAAATAAATATGGTACAATATCTCAAGCAAGCATAGGTGGTTCATCTAATGTGACTAATAGATTTGGCGATATCTTCTTTGATAATGTAGGTGGAGATGTAACCGTGACTCTTGGTTACGGTAAAGCTAAGGTATCAAAGGCTAAAAATGTAACCGTAGATATTAAAAACAGTACGCTAAGCATAGGAACATGTGATGATATAAGAATGACATCGAAATATTCTAATTTTAGTTTTGGCACCTGTGGTAATATGGTTCTAGACACTAAGTATGATGAATATACAATAGAGTCTGCTGGAGAAATTGTAAACAATGGAAAATACGATAATTTCAAAATAGGAGAGGCAGAAAGTATTATCATAGAAACAAAGAACACACATGTTAGCATTAAAAAACTAAACAGAGAATGCAAAGTGGAAATGAAATATGGTAGTATCCATGTAAAATCTACTGGGCCAAATCTTGAATTAATCTCTTTAGAATCTAAATATACTGAGTATAAATTTGGCATTGATTCAGATTTTCATTTGAAGTTTTTAGGAGATCACTCTGATTTATCGATAAATGTGCCTTTCGAAAAGTATTATTCAGAAAAAGATGGAAGCGACCTAATTGTAAAAGCCTTTAGAGGGAGCAAAAATGCTATCTTGAAAATAAGTGCAGAACTAAAATATGGTGAATTAAAAATTACAGAAAACAACTAATCTCTACTCTTTAATACATCTAAATGCGTAACCTGGAGGAACATTAAGAAAGACAAAGTGCGTTTCTAGATTTCCAAAAACACCTTCATATAAAGAGGTAAGAGTTTTAGCGTAATGCAGCTGCATATAACTTTTACCCTTTTTAAGGTTCTTCTTACATAGTCCCAGTATACTCTTTGCTAATTCTTCTGGTAGTACTAAATATGGTAGAGCCGATACTATGCTATCAAAAACCTCTATTTCATGTTCCGACATATATTTTTCCATATTCTCTGCACTATCATTGATAGGAAAAAATCTAGGATCTTTTATTTTTGATAAATTTTCGTACATATAGGAATTGATCTCAAATGCTAGCAGTTTACCATTAGGATGCATTCTATCCAATATTCTTTTAGTAATTGCCCCATCTCCTGATCCGAGTTCCAGTATATATTTATCTTCTTTTGAGATAAAACTTGTAATCTTTTCACTTATGGCCTTTCCACTTCTAGTTACTGTGCCTACTTCTCTGAAGTTTTTAATGGCTTGAAGTAAAAATTTAAATCTACTCATTTAGGGTCTATTATTTTATAGATCCCAAACATACGGATTTACATATTGGTCATTGATATTTATCGCTTAAATAATTAATATCAGAGATACACGGAAATTCTTAAGGAAAAACGGAATATATAGTTCAGTAAAAAATATCCTAAATTTTGACGTCCCCACCGCAAGCGGATGGAGCATTCGCCAAAATTTTTCCACCCTAAAGGTCGGTATTCGGATCTTTTTTGTGATAAGGCGTTTTTATGCAAAAACATCTTTTTATGACTCCGACGCAAGCATCGGAGAATTTAAGTATTAAAATTCATTCGTATTTTGACTTCAATGTTCTGCTAACCTGTTGATTATGAATACTGTCATTAGCTAACAACCTATCAAATATTCATGAAAAATATTAAATAAATCTTAATTTTTAATCTTATACCCCAATTTTTATAGGGTATACTCTCTAAATTATTCATTTTATTTATCTTTGCCCCTATAAATTTAACAACTTCACTACAACAACATAAAAATGGCTATTATTAGATTCAACGCATTAAATGAAACTCTAAAGCGTAAACCCGTCGAGATTCAGGAAATATCAGCTAAAAGAAGTGATCTTTTTGGAAATAAGGTTTTCTCTCTTGAGACTTGTAGACAATACATGCCAAAAGACGCTTACAAAGCTATCAAGAACGCAACAAAGCATGGAGATAAAATAGATAGAAAAGTAGCAGATCAGATTGCTTCAGGTATGAAAGCATGGGCACACGAAAAAGGAGCTACACATTATACGCATTGGTTCCAACCATTGACTGGTATTACCGCAGAGAAGCATGATGCGTTCTTTGAGCCTATTGGTGATGGACAAGCAATGGAGAGATTTGATGGTTCACAATTGGTACAACAAGAACCAGATGCATCGTCATTCCCTAACGGAGGTTTAAGAAATACCTTCGAAGCGAGAGGTTATACAGCATGGGATCCTACATCTCCTGCATTTGTGATGGGTACTACATTGTGTATACCTACAATCTTCGTTTCTTATACAGGAGAGGCTTTAGATAATAAGACACCTTTGTTAAGAGCATTACAATCAATCGATGCATCCGCAACTGCTGTCGCTAAGTACTTTGACAAAAACGTATCTAAGATAATCAATACATTAGGTTGGGAGCAAGAGTTTTTCTTGATCGATAGCGCATTAGCTGATTCTAGACCAGATCTTATGATGACAGGTCGTACATTGCTAGGTCATTCTCCTGCAAAAGGGCAACAATTGGATGATCACTATTTTGGATCTATTCCAATGAGAGCAATGGGCTTTTTAAGAGAGTTAGAGTTGGAATGTATTCAACTTGGAATTCCAGTAAAAACAAGACACAATGAGGTAGCACCTAATCAGTTTGAAATTGCACCATTGTTCGAAGAGGCGAATCTTGCAGTGGACCATAATTCATTATTGATGGATGTAATGGAAAAAGTAGCTCAGAATCACAATTTCAGAGTATTGTTCCATGAGAAACCATTCGCTGGCATCAATGGATCAGGAAAGCATAACAACTGGTCCCTTGCGACAGACACTGGAGTAAACCTTTTATCTCCTGGCAAGACACCAATGAGTAACCTACAATTCTTGACATTCTTTATCAATACGATCATGGCTATAGATACACATGCGGATCTATTAAGAGCGTCGATCGCTAGTGCAAGTAATGATCATAGACTTGGAGCAAATGAAGCACCACCAGCAATTATATCTGTATTCATCGGAGAACAATTGACTGCTGTATTGGATAATCTTGAAAAGGTATCGAAAGGGAAATTAACTCCTGAAGAAAAAACTGACCTTAAACTTAATGTAGTAGGCAAGATTCCTGATGTATTATTAGATAATACAGATAGAAACAGAACTTCTCCTTTTGCATTTACGGGTAATAAATTTGAGTTCCGTGCCGTAGGGTCTATAGCTAACTGTGCTGTACCTATGACCGTATTGAACACTATGGTTTCTGAACAATTGAGAAAGTTCAAAATCGAAGTAGATGCACTGATCGCTGATAAGAAGATGAAAAAGGATGATGCGATTTTCAATGTGTTGAGAGAGTACATCAAGCAATCAAAGAACATAAGATTTGAAGGTGATGGGTATTCTGATGACTGGGTAATAGAAGCGAAAAAGAGAGGTCTCAGTAACTTCAAAACTACTCCAGAAGCTCTAAAAGCTAAAATATCAAAAGAGAATATAAAATTATTGGCTGATCATGGAGTACTCACAGAACCGGAAGTACACGCTAGATATGAAATTGAGCTAGAGGAGTATATGATGAAAATTCAAATCGAAGGTAGGGTCTTGGGTGATATCGCTACGAATCACGTAATCCCTACAGCAATCAGATACCAGAATACACTTATAGAAAATGTAAGTGGTTTGAAAAATATTTTCGGAACAGGCTTCAAGAAATTAGCTAAAGAGCAAATAGATATCATCACAGATATATCTGAGCGAATCAACGCAATCAAAACGAACGTAGATGCTATGATCGATGAGCGTAAAAAAGCTAATAAAATGACTGACGCAGAGAAAAAAGCGAAAGCATACTGTGAGAAAGTGAAGCCTTACTTCGATGAAATCAGACTACATTGTGATAAGTTAGAAATGACTGTTGATGATGAACTATGGCCTTTGACTAAATACAGAGAGTTATTATTTACTAAGTAATTACTTTTTAAATAACAGTAATTGATAAAAGATTAGAAACCCGTTTCATTAACTTGGAGCGGGTTTTTGAGGTCAATTATAGAGCACTTGACAAGATCGGCAATTAATTGTACCCTTATGTGACAAACAGTAGGAAATGAGAAGAATACAAATAGGTAAGCCATATGAGCAATTTCTTGAAAGTATGGTTGAATCTGGATATTATGCCACAGCGACAGAAGTAATAAGAGACGCTCTACGTCAAAAAATGTTAGATATGAGAAATATCAACATTGTTAAAGTATTAATAGAAGAGGCAGAAGAGGATATTGCACAAGGAAGATTGAATGAAGTTACTCCTGAATTATTTGATAGATTAAAAAAAGAAGCTGTCGAAGAATTTTATCATTTATAAAATTCATCGTTAAAGTAATTATTGCATGGCTACACAATGGGTATCATAAATAGGCTTTTCCAGAGAACGAATGGGGTATAGAAATTTTGGTGAGAAAAACCAAATTATAAGTCAAGGGTTTGCGGCCTTAATTGGTTTAGGGAAATGGAGTTTCAAATTGTGTTAAGAATGCAAAAGTGTTTGAGCACTCATAAAACTTAATAAACAAAACGTATCTTCTAGTTAATCAATCAATTGAGTAAATGTGTAAGATTTCCTTAGCGAGTTTTTTGCATTTAGCAATTTGGAATTTTATTTCCCGTGAAGAACTAATTAAAGCCTTGAATTCTTTGGTTCGTTTCTTTTTTAAGAAAGAAATGAACGCCAGTCGCGGCGAGCGACAAGTCTAGTTGAAAAACAAAACACTAAATTGAGCGAAAAACATCGAGAAGGAGGCAATATTTCAGAAACAACAAGGCTTAACCAGTATCGAATTATAATATTCCATATATATGAATATTCCCTAAACAAATCAATTTAAAAAATAGTCCTCAATACATCCAAAGTCTTCAATTCTCTAAACTGTTCGATATGCAATCTATAATAAATAACCATATCATCTATAACCTGATTCCGTAGTTCTTTGGGGTAAGAAAGGGCAATCAATCCATCCATTGCCATGTGATCAATCATCCCGATGGCGGCACTTACTTCTTTTGTAGCAACATATTTTTCTGCATTGTGATCTAAATACTTGCCATTGTACAGATCAAAATATGGTGTGTCACTATGAAAATTATTGGTTGGCATAAATCCTATATGCTCCGAAAGTTCCAACATAAACTTGATGCTAAAAAGACTAAGATTAATCGGTTCTTCACTATCCAGAAGAGTAAGTCGGCTATATATAAAATCAAAAAGAGGAATATTTTCTTCTCTTTCTCTGATCGCATTTTTACAGACTTCCAAGATAAACAGACCTATAGAAGATCTCACTACATCGTAAGCCAACTTTTTATAATGATACTCGATCCTGCACTCTTTGATTCGGGCTAGCTTATCATCTTTATCATAGGCTACAAGATCTAAAATGTTGAGATGTTGATAAAGCGATGCCTTATTCTTCGTTTTGCTGGATCTTACGCCACTTACTATGAATGATCTCAGGCCCTTCTCTCTCGTAAATACATCCAATATCAAACTACTCTCACTATACTTCGTGGACCTGAATACGATTCCTATACTTTTGAATAAACTCATTCAAGTGGCTTGCGCAGCAAACACATAGATCAATGTAACGAATTGAAAATTCGTGGGATAATCAATGGCTTGCACGGTTGTTTAACATTATGATTATTAAATCACTTCACAATTAAAATTCCCAACCAGGGATGGGTGGATCTGATTTATATTTTTGCTTTGTGGCTATTCTTTCTTTTTGTCTTTCTAGAATCAATCTCGCCAATCCTTCGATAGGAGAGACAATAGCAATAGGAGACAAAACAGCATTTATTTTCACTTCCAATACGTCCAATCGATAAAGATAACTCATCAACAATTCTGGATTTTTCTCCAACAAATGTTCTACCCTATCTCTTATCGCCGTGTACAAATCACTCTCTGATAATTCGAATAACGTATCAGGAAATATCTCATTAGAAGGATGGTCGTTGTTCATATATTGACTAACATCTAATTATAAACATTTAGTTCGACCACCATCTACAGGAATATTAATCCCTGTTATATATGATGCTGCAGGACTAGCTAAAAATGCAACCGCGGCAGCTATTTCAGACGGTTCTGCGAACCTCTTCATAGGGACTCCAGATTGCATTGTTGCTATCGTTTCCTCCTTAGTGTTTCCAGTTTTTTTAGCCTTGTTGTTGATGATTTCATCAAGTCTACCGGTATTGGTGAATCCTGGTAAAACATTGTTCACAGTAATTCCTTTTGCTGCAACTTCTCCTGCCAGTGTTTTGGACCAACTTGCTACCGCTCCACGAGTCGTATTACTCACTCCTAGGTTAGCAAGTGGGCTTTTTACAGAAGTAGATATTATATTGATGATTCTACCAAAACCTTCTGCCTCCATCCCTGGCAGTAAAGTCGTGGCTAGAATATGATTACAAACCAAATGCTGGTTGTATGCCGCTAAAAATGCTTCAGCCGTTGCTTTGGCTATAGGTCCCGCTGGTGGTCCCCCAGTATTATTCACTAGTATATGTATATTCTTTTTTGAAGCAATAGCTTCTATCTTAGTTCTTAAGTCAGACTGTACATTGTAATCCACGGTTATATAGTCGTGACTTTGTCCTTTCGACACATCCAATTCTAAAACCAAAGCTTTCAGTTTATCTTCTGATCTGGCAGCTAAAGTCACATTGGCACCCATTTCAGCAAGCAACTTTGCAGATGCGAATCCAATCCCTTTTGACGATCCACAAACGAGCGCATTTCTATTTTCTAATGATATATTCATTCTTATATTTATTTATGATTAAACCTAATTGTATCGTTTTAAATGAAAACTACACAATTAGGTGGGCTAAACATTATTCTTTGCACGAAATAAAGGTATCCGTTTTTTGAAAGGTAAATAATGTTAGCAAACAAAAAAACCGCAATTAAGTAAATACCTAATCGCGGTTACAATATTTATCTTCTACAGAATTCTGTAGAGTCTCAATTGTATATTATTTCACAAGCAGTTTCCGTCTTTCTGGCCCCGTAGATATCATAGAAATCGGAATGCCGAATTGTCTTTCTAGTTCTGCTATATAGTCTTTTGCTTCTTGTGGTAGACCATCTATGGTTGTTACATCTTCAAGGCTGCTTGACCATCCTTTATGAGACTCATATAACGGAGTGATTCCAGGTACATTGATATCATAAGGTAGTTCGTTTGTTACTTCACCATTTACATCGTAGTGCGTTCCAACTTTGATCGTTTCGAATTCGTCAAGTACATCCAATTTGGTGATGACAACTTGTGTCACACCACTCAACATGATCGTATACAGTAGCTGAGGGATATCAATCCATCCACATCTTCTTGGCCTTCCTGTAGTAGCACCAAACTCAGAACCTATTTTCCTCAGTTTTTCACCATCTGCATCGTCTAATTGTGTTGGAAATGGACCAGATCCTACTCTCGTACAGTATGCTTTTACGATACCGATCACCTCTCCTATCTCAGAAGGCGCAATTCCTAAACCATTGCAAACTCCAGCAGAGATTGTGTTTGATGAAGTTACAAATGGGTATGTACCAAAATCAATATCAAGCATAGAACCTTGTGCCCCTTCTGCCAATACTTTTTTACCTGCCTTTATGGCTTTGTTGACCATATATTCGCCATCCACAAAGTTGAGTTCTTTGATGATGTTGATACAATCAAACCATTTTTTCTCCTCTGCAGCAAGATCAAAATCTATCTCAGGATACAATTTAATAAATTCCATATGCTTCGCTTTTAGCGCCTCATACTTTTCTTTAAAATCCGAAGTTTCGATATCTCCTACCCTTATGCCATTTCTACCCGTCTTATCCATATAAGTCGGACCTATACCTTTGAGGGTACTTCCTATTTTTTCTTTTCCTTTTGCGGCTTCCGATGCAGCATCTATGTATCTATGAGTAGGTAAAATCAGGTGTGCCTTTCTCGCTATGAATAATCGGCTTCGGAACTCTACTCCTTCTTTATCAAGGTTATCCAATTCTCTCACCATTGTAATAGGATCGATTACAACACCATTGCCTATGACATTGGTTATGTTTTGTCTGAATATACCTGAAGGAATAGTATGAAGAACATACTTGTTTGTTCCGATAATGATCGTATGTCCAGCGTTTGGTCCACCTTGGAATCTACATACCATATCGTATTTGTCAGCAAGATAATCTACGATTTTTCCCTTGCCTTCGTCTCCCCATTGGAGTCCTAAAATTACATCTACTGCCATTATTGGATTTTGTGCAGAGTTATACTACTTCCTGAAAATAATGTTTCTTTCAACACTTTTTCTTCCTTAAGATATCAATTATTTCAACGAGATATCTAGAAGTAGAATTTAAAGGTCAAAATTATAGAAATGGTTAGATATATCAGAGTTTATAGCAGTATATATTTAATTTTTTATGATGTATTTATCCACACTTTAGGAATGCCGAATGTTGATTGTTGAATTGCGATTTTGAAATTGGTGGATAATTTTGTTCAACACACAGTATGCGATAGCCGCTTTACCAGAGCAATCAAACACTTGCCCCTCCTTGGAGAGATAAGACTTTCCGTTTTACAGAACGTCCTTTTCTATCCATCAAAGCGCAAGTAGGCCATCAAAATTAAGGAATAGGAAGAACACGTTACTATTTGAAAATAATCGATCAACTATATTTTGACCAAGTTCTCAACTCGTAAGGCTTTTCTCCTCCTAAGTAGTGCACCTTGTTGGCAATGACAATTATGAAAACCGTACACATCGTTACAAAAAAAGCCTGACTCGCAATGCGAATCAGACTTTATACCTGGTTGTTAGGTTTTAAGGTGTTTTATTTTCGGATCTTAGAAATACTTAGATCTGTTATCTGTTGCTTTGAATTTCTCTTTTAGAGCGTTTAATAGACTGAAGTTAACTCTTCCTCTATTTGTGTTATTCAGTGTTCTTGTTTGAGCTAAAACATTTGCTGGTGCAGTCCCTGCAATTTTAGAATTTGTTCTTACTACATATACACCATTGTTTCCAACGATTGCTTTAGAAACTGAACCTTCTGCTTGACTAAGAGCGGCAGCCAATACTTTCGGCTCATTCCCTAATCCTGTAACACCACCTGCAGTGAAAGCAACATCATTTGCTGTTTCTACTGAAGTATTAAAGCTACTTGCTATTGAGGCTAAATCCGAACCACTTACTTTACTAGCTATTGACTCACCTTTCTTAAGGTTCATTACTGAAGTTTCGATATCGTTCTTCAAGTCAGCTACTGTAGATAATCCTGGTGCAGTTACGCTTGCAAGACCCGCTAACACATACTTACTGTTAAAGTAGTTAACTAAATCAGTATATGTGTAGATACTAGGAGAAACCTCTCCAACCTCTGTATCCATATCATATGCCCATCTTACAATTTCTCTTGATGTTTCTCCGCCGCCAAGAACACCTACTAGGTAATCATTTGCTTTAAGGGGAGATGTTCTCTCGATTGACATGTTTGCTTTTCCCTCTACTGCTGTTCTTAGTGCATCCAAAGATCTGTTAGCACTTACGATTTGGTCAGCTACTTCATACACAACATTTTGAGTTTCTTCAGAAGGTACAATTGCTGATCTAATAAGCGCTATTTTGTATTTTGGGTTTGTATCATTGAATACTTTCTTTTTCACATTGATCAAGTGAACTCCAAATTGAGTTTGTACTGTGTAAAGACCTCCTTCTGTGCTCCCTACAAATGCAGCTTTGTTAAACTCAGGCACCATTCTACCTTGAGCGAACGTTCCTAAGTCTCCACCTTGAGCTGCAGACCCGTCAGAACTATTATCTTTTGCTAAGTCAGCAAAATCAGCTTTTCTATTTTCAACTAATACTCTTAAGCTATCTATAAAAGCTCTTGCACCTGCCATACCTGCTACATCACCTTGAACAGCTGGCCTTAATATATGACTTGCTTGTACTGAATCAGGAATTACTCCTTTCGCTGTTAGTTTTGCAATAAAGTATCCTCCATTATCTAAGTATGGACCAAATACATCACCAACGTTCATGTCAACAACTGCATCTTTAATAGGACCAGTAAGGTCATCTTGTCTTGCATAGAAAGGACTATAGAATCCTTCATTATTGATTACATATAGAGAATCTTCTGTGCTTGATGATTTAGATCTGAACTCATTTGCTCTATCAGCTAAATCTGCTTTGATATTTGCAGAATCTGCAGATGTAGGTAGTACCTCAAGTACTGCATATTCTAATACTCTTGTCTCTTCTTCATTCGTATATTTGAATGCATTATCATTTATATAAGAAGAGTAATCAGAGTCGGTTAATGTTACTGCAGAGTCGTCAACATTGTCAAAAGGAATCTTAACGAAGTCAAAACTTACTTTTTCAGATGATTTAATTCCTACGTTTTCAGCAACAAACTTTGGTGTGAATACTGATTTAGAAACCAAAGCGTTGATTTTCTCTTGCTTTGCGATTTTTATAACTTGCTTCTGTAGTTCTTCCCATCTAAGTACAAAATCAGGATTAAGCTCATCACCATTTTGTAGTGCTTGCTTGATACTTAGTAAGCTTTGCATATCTACTTGTCCTGTTTGAGGATTTCTATATACATTTTGAATCACAGGACTCAATTGATTACCAAATAACAATTCTGACAATTCATCACCGCTTACTCCAATTCCTAGATTAGACGCTTGGTTTTCAACGATTGCTTTTTCAGTTAGGTAATTCCATGCGCTCGTTTTTCCAGCATAAGAATCTGTTCCTCCTGAGTAAAGTGCTTGCTCAGCTTTCTGAAAGTCTCTGTAATCTATTTCAGTTCCAGCTACTTCTCCTATGATTTGTTTTGGACCTAATCCACCTTGATTTCCTGCATTCATCATATCCATGATCACAAATGCTGCTAAGGCAAGACCTAATACCAATAATACAAACCAAAAATTGTTTCTAATTTTTCCTATTAAAGCCATTCGTAGTATGTTTCTTTTGTTATGTAATATTCTGAATATCAGAATATTGTGTGTTTACTTATTTCAAATTTTCTTTTTGCTATGCAAAAGATTTGCAAATGTAAGTTTTTTCAGCCTATTTTCAAACAAGTTAGGGTACTTAGCTGCTTTTAAGAATCTATGCATGAACTAAACACATGTAAAGTATTTATAATCTGTAAGGTGATTGGATTCCAAATAAGTGTATATCATTGCTACATGGATTCACACGACTAAAATCGCGAATACAATTAATTATACCAATTCTGTTTGAGAATATCTCTTTAAATTTAAGGGAAAAATTGATTTCGTTATGGTAAGTGTGGTATGAGTGTTGGCTTTCATAGAAAACACTCCTTGCGAAGCAAGCGCACACAAAAAAGCAGGTATAGCAATAGTGAATGTGAAACAATCACTCACACCTACGCAATTCACAGTACTCTATACATAGCTATAACGAACACCATATAAAACAGAATAAAGCGGTCTTACTTTAAATTATACGTGACATTTATTCATCTGGCTTATACAAGAAACCGTGAATTTCAGGCAGAGTTGGTCTTAACCCTTCTTATCTTTCCAAAAAGGATATTTAGTTCTGTAATCAAGAACTTCTTTTAAATTGAGATCTGTAGTTAAGCAGTTTGAATTCTCATTTATCATCGTCGTATTACCATTATATGCAACCACTTGTGAGTTTCCTGGAAATTCCCAACCATTATCATCTTGTCCTACTCTATTACAACCAATCACATAACATTGATTTTCTATAGCTCGCGCTTTAAGCAGTGCATTCCAATGGTGGATACGTTTGCTTGGCCAGTTTGCCATATAGATAATCAGATCGGCATGATCTACGGATCTTACATTTTCTGGAAACCGGAGATCATAACAAACTTGCGGCAGCAACTTCCAGCCTTTATATTCTATTAATACAGTAGGATACTCTTTAGAAAAGGTCTCGCTTTCTCCACTAGGCGTGAATAGGTATTGTTTGTCGTACCTTCCAGTTATACCCTCTTCATTTATTAGTAGAACTCTATTAAAGTAAATCGTTCCTTTCCTTATTGCCAATGAACCGATGATTCCAGTATTATATTTTCTAGCCAGCGATGTCAATGTCCTTATTGCCGAGTGATCTTCTGAAATGGATGTAGATTTAGCGTCCATATTAAATCCTGTCAAAAACATCTCAGGAAGAACCAATAAATCTATCTCACTGTCCAAAGAGGATAGATGATTTGATATTATATCAATGTTGAATTGAATGTCCATCCATTTTACGTCGAATTGAAGAAGGCTAATTTTCATGTGTACAAAGGTGGGGAAATAATTGGTGAGTTGTCGAATTGGCGAATTATTGAGTTGGTGAGTTATCAAAAGTTTTATCGCTGATCGAATGTATTCGTCGCTTTCGCCGCGTGTGCACCACTCACGATGGGTATACGTATTGATGAGATCTATGAACTAAATATCTTACATGAACATATCCTAGAAGAAAACAGCGCAGCATTTAACAAATACAACCATTTGAAATTTAAATAACTACCACCTACGAAACGATTCGTAGCAAAACTTGCAAGTACGAACAAATTCGTATATCTTTGTACGAAAGTATTCGTAGACGAATCTACGTTTAAGTAAAAAATAAAATAACCCTTATGGCCAAGCCTACCCAGAGTGAATTGAAAATCTTACAAATATTGTGGGATAAGGGACCATGTTCTGTAAGAGATGTTCATGAAAAAATATCCGAAGACAAAGATGCAGGATATACGACTACACTTAAGTTGATGCAGATAATGGCAGAAAAAGGTCATGCTTCAAGAGATACTTCTTCTCGGACGCACATTTATTCTGCTTCTGTTTCGGAAAATGAAGCTAAAACAGATTTGTTGTCATCTTTCATCAGTTCAACATTCAAAGGGTCTGCTAAGTCATTGGTCTTACAAGCTCTAGGAAATAATGAGACGAGTCAAGAAGATCTAGATGAAATCAAAAAACTAATCTCCAGCATAGAAAACTCCAAATAAAATGATCGAACAATTAACTTCATTTCTTGGTACTAACGTATCATATGCGCTCGGATGGACGATTATCCATTCTTTGTGGCAGGTCTCTCTCTTAGCACTCATAATGTCAGGAGTTCATAAGATTTATCAACATAAGGCTTCAGAACTCAAGTACAATGTTTCATTGATTAGTATCATTCTGTCTTCGGTAGGTAGTGTGGTGACATTTATTATTTATTATATGGACGTAAGTTCGGCAACAGCTGCTGAAGCTATGGTCAGTACTTCATTTGAAAATACCGCAACCACTCAGTCTTATGTTAGCATAATAGAAAGCATAAACAATGCCTTCACTAATAACTTACATCATATCAATACGATATGGATAGTGGGCGCAATTTTGTTTTCCCTTAAGTTTGTCCTCTCTTTTGGATATATTAAGTATATCAAATCAACGGCTACAAAACTGATAAGTCCGCCTGTTCAAAAACTACTCGTCACCACTAAAGCTAATATCGGTGTCAAAAGGGCTGTTCGCATTCTAGAGTCTGCAAAAATCAATGTACCAATGGTATTAGGCCATGCAAAACCAATCATACTCTTCCCTATTGGAATGATCAATATGCTCACGCCCCAGGAAATAGAAGCGATTATCACTCATGAATTATTCCACATAAAACGCAATGACTATGTCGTGAATATGGTGTTGACCATAATAGAAATTGTCTATTTCTTCCATCCAGCCATGTGGTGGATCAGTGCCAACATAAAAGCCGAAAGAGAAAACTGCTGTGATGACGCAGCTATAAATTATAACATCGATTCAGTAACATATGCGAAGGTTTTGGTAAAATTAGAAGAGGTCCGCAATGCCGGAATTCCTTCATTAGCTATACCGTTTGCATCGAACAAACATCAATTATTAAACAGAATAAAAAGAATCCTCAATATGGAACAAACTAAAAACGATATCAGAGAAAAGTCAGTAGCGACTATTTTATTACTATTTGTAGCTATGCTGTTTGCCAGCAATGTCGATAGTCAACTACCTCAAAATGAAATGTCTAAAACATTGTCAGAAAGTTCTCAACTTGAGATTGAGAGGACAGAAGACTCTCCTGAATTACAAAGAACAAATGACACTATTAGAATGAGCGGTAGCGATGAAATAGTTGTTGAGGTAGCAAAAGGGTTGTTTTCATCACTAAAAGTAGATGGAAAGGAGGTAGAGGATGGAGAAATGGTCAACCATCTAAAGAAAACATTTTCACTTGAAAACCAAAATGAGAATAATAAATATAATCAAAAATTCTATATGAAAGGAAATCCTGTGCTGGAAGTTAAGAATCAAAGTTTAATGCTTTTTGGAGATACATCTTATCTCGAACTTGAAGATGAAAAAAAGTTTTCACTTAAAATAGACACACTTCCTTTCGAAATGCATCTGGACAATGATGTGGTAACAATAATAACAGAGAAAAACGGTAAAAGTATTGCGCTAACAAAGAATAAGGGTAAAATCACTAAACTTAAAATTGATGGTAAAACAATCCCAGAATCGGAATATCATTTACATCAAAAAGACATTGATGCTGCAACAGAAAACATGTTTTTCGATTTTGATGAAAATGTGGAATTATTAGGTGACGGGATGAAAGATTTTAATCATTTCTTTCATAAAAATGGAGATATGGATAGCCTTTTCTCAAATTCATTCGGAATGATGTTCGATGGAAATAACTGGAGGGAATTTGGAGGAAATATAGAACAACTGTTAGATAACAATGTGTTCGAAAAGATGAAGGATATGGAAAATTTCAGAATGTTTGAGCTTGACGAACTTGAAAACTTAAAAGGTTTAAGAGAATTAGAAAATCTTAAAGAACTAGAAGGGCTTGAAAAGTTAGAAAATTTAATGGAACTAGAAGATCTTGAAAAAGTCTTAGAGGAAATGGGGATAAAAATGGACTCTTCTATGCGAAAGTATAACTTTGACAAACAAGGTTTTGAAACATTAAGAAATTTCAAAGGGTTTGAAGGCTTTGAATTCTTCAATGATAATAACATCGACATCAGGGACAATGAAGACCTATTTGGATCTAATACTGTAGTAGACAAAATTGGTAGTGCACTAAATCGTGATGGATTGCTAAAAGAATATAAAAGCAATAAAATAGAGCTTTCAGGCAAGCATTTAAAAATCAACGGAGAAAAGATGCCAAAAGCCCTATTCGATAAATATAAGAATATATACCAAGAGGCTACTGGTGCGCCATTGACTAAAAAATCGAAAATGGTCTTTGACGTAGAAGCGAAACCGAGTAAGAGGAAGGTGAAGAGTTTTTAAAAATGATCTTTGGTGTGAGTTTATTTACTCGCAATGATAATATTAAATGTGTATTTTCAATAGTCTATTT
>JBLHWH010000079.1:0-28347 GCA_047628935.1 Halioglobus sp.
CACGTATTTTATATTGTTTTGCGATTTCTTTAAACTCTACAGTATAATAATCGCTGGATAATCTACAAGTAATAAGTCTGCCATCTAATAAACCATAATTTTGAAAATCTTGAATCCCAATAAATAATGCATTTTCAAGCAATGGCATACCTTCAATTCTTCCTTTTATATTTAAATATTCGCCATCATATTTATCCTCATCTACTATGTTTAAATCTTGGTAATAATCTATTATAGTTGAAGAGTAAATTGTTTTATATTCATTACAATTACTACTATTATCTTCATCATTTTTCTGTCATGAAATAGCCAGGAAAGAAATTATAAAAATAAGGTAGAATGTCAATTTCATTTGTCTTTTATTATTTCTTAAAATATTGTTTATCTCAACATTCTAGCAGCACGATCTACACCAGCTACCAATTTATCAATATCTTCTTTACTAGTATATACAGCGAAACTAGCGCGTACTGTTCCCGGAATTCCATAAAAGTCCATAAGGGGTTGTGTACAATGGTGTCCTGTTCGAACAGCAATACCCATTTTATCTAGTATCGTTCCTATATCATAAGGATGTGTTCCCTCGACTAAAAATGAAATAACACTCGCTTTATTCTCAGAAGTTCCTATTATTCTCAATCCATCAATCTCCAACAGCTTCTTTGTACCGTAAGCAAGAAGTTCTTGTTCATGCTCCGCTATTGCATCAAGGCCTAGATCAGTAATATATTTCAGAGCAATACCAAGTCCTATCGCTCCAGAAATATCTGGAGTTCCTGCTTCAAACTTGAAAGGTAATTCGTTGTAAGTCGTCTTTTCGAAACTTACAGTCTTTATCATTTCTCCACCTCCTTGGTATGGTGGCATAGCATCTAGCCATTTTCTTTTACCATAAAGCACTCCGATTCCTGTTGGTCCGTACACCTTATGACCTGAAAAAGTGTAAAAGTCTACATCCAATTCTCTCACGTCGATCTTAGCATGCAGTGTTGCTTGTGCACCATCCACTAAAACTGGAACCCCTCTTTCATGTGCAAGGTCAATTACTTCTTTGATCGGGTTAATGGTCCCCAATGAATTTGATATATGAACAATGGAAACAATCTTAGTTCTATCAGAAAGTAGCTTCTCATATTCTTCGAATATAATTTCTCCTTTCTCGTTTAGTGGTATTACTTTGAGTATAGCACCTTTTTCTTCACATATCATTTGCCAAGGCACGATATTAGAATGGTGCTCCATTGCAGAAATAATCACTTCATCACCTTCTTTCAGAAATTTCTTTCCGTAACATGATGCTATCAAGTTGATACTTTCTGTGCATCCTCGCGTGAATATAACTTCGTCAGTAGATTCAGCATTTATAAATTCTCTTACACGCTCCCTTCCTAATTCAAACGCATCTGTTGCATTCTGACTTAATTCATAAACTCCTCGATGCACATTAGCATGTTGATTTTTATAATAATTAGTTATTGCATCTATAACAACTTTCGGTTTTTGACTAGAAGCTGCACTGTCGAGAAACACTAGCGGCTTGCCTCTCATCTCTGTCTGGATAATCGGGAAGTCTTTTTTGACCTTTTCTACATCAAGTCTTTTTAATGTTATTAATTCTGCCATATTTTTTTCAAAAATTGATATTCAGTTATTTACTTTACTTCTTTGAAAGCTTTACAACAACCATAGATAACACTTTATCGATGATAGGTTGTAGTCTAAAATTTAGTACTACTTCCCCTATAAATGCTTTCTGCAATAAGTTCTTAGCTTCTTCATCTGACAATCCTCTACTCTTTAGGTAGAATATAGATTCTTGATCTAATTGACCAATTGTAGCTCCATGACTGCACTTAACATCATCAGCATAGATTTCCAATTGTGGCTTTGCATCCATGATGGCGGTGTTAGATAGTACAAGACTCGCATTTTGTTGATATGCATTTGTCTTTTGAGCATCTTGTCTTACTAGGACCTTGCCGTTGAACACACCTCGTGCTTTATCGGACAGTATTCCTTTGTACATCTCGTTACTTTCACAATGAGGAACAGCGTGATCTATAAATGTCTGATTATCAATGTGCTGATTATCAAGACCAAGATATACTCCATAGTAATAAGTATTAATACCAGGTCCCATATGCTCAGTGCTAATATTATTCCTCACTATTCTACCTCCGAGATCAACACTATAATTACTATATATACTATCTCTTGCTTGTATCGCTATAGAATTTGTAATCTGATAAGCACTCTTGCTTTCGAATTGTAATCTGTAGTGATGAACATGTGCATTATCCTCTAATTGAATATAATTAGCTGCATTTGTGAAGTACTTAGCCTCATTATTTGTAGAATGATAACTTTCGATCACAGAAAACTCACTACTCGTTTTTCCAATAATAAACATCTGTGGGTGAGAAAAATATGTCTCCTCAGATCTAGTATTGATATGGACAAAATGAATGGGTTTTTCTACTTGTGCATTTTTGTCAGATATGATTACATAACCGTGCTGAGCAAATGCTCTATTCATTCTTAAAAAAGCATTTTTATCTGTGCCTCCTTTTTGATCAATAAGATTCTGTATTCTTGTAGAGGTATCTTCGTCTTTCAGTGCATCAGCAACTGTCACCATAGTAAGCCCTGACGGCATTTTATCTAGATTGCTTAACTTTTCATCTAGCACTCCATTGACTATAGCTACGATTACTGCATCTAATCCTTCGAAAAGGAATTGATCCAATTCATTTTGTGAAAGATCACTTGAAGTCCCAAAATTGTATGCTTCTTTTATAATAGGAGCAACATTTGTATATTTCCAGTCTTCGTCTCTTCTAGTTGGAAAGTCTTCTGCCATCAACTGATCAAATGCTGATTTCTTGAATGCAGCAATCGGTTGGTTACTTTGTCCATTAAGACCAGACTCATATGTTTGGAAGAGTGCTTTGATCCACTCTTTTGTTTTACTATCTCTATCTTTCGATATTATTGCCATGTGTTATTAATTTCGAATTTTGAAATTTGAATTTCGATTGTGCGATTAGGCTATTGCACCTTCTATCTCCATTTTGATCCAATCGTACCCTTTTTCTTCTAGTTCTATCGCAAGATTCTTATCTCCGGACTTCACTATTCTACCATTATAAAGTACATGTACAAAATCAGGAACAATATGATCTAACAATCTTTGATAATGCGTCACTACAACAAAAGAACGCTCAGGGCTTCTTAACGCATTTACAGACTCTGCAACAACTTTAAGTGCATCTATATCAAGTCCACTATCCGTTTCATCTAGAATACCTAATTTAGGCTCTAGTACTGCCATCTGTAGCATTTCATTTCTTTTCTTTTCGCCACCAGAAAACCCTTCATTAAGAGATCTTTTTAGAAATGAAGGATCAATATCTAGCATTGCGGCCTTAGCTTTGATCAACTTTAAAATTTCTACAGGTTTTAGCGCTTCTTCACCTCTTGCTTCTCTCCCTGCATTGACAGCACTCTTGAGAAAGGTAGCATTTGTAACTCCAGGTATCTCCACTGGATATTGGAATGCTAAGAAAAGACCAGCATGTGATCTTTCATCAACATCCATATCAAGAAGATCTTCGCCTCCAAAATCAACAGAACCTCCTGTTATTTCATATTCGTCCCTACCAGCTAATACATTCGCTAGGGTAGACTTACCTGAACCGTTTGGGCCCATGATTGCGTGAATTTCACCTGGCTTTACCTCTAGATTGATACCACGAAGTATATCTTTACCTTCAATTGAGACTTTTAAATCTTGAATTTTTAACATATAGAACTAGTTAGATGTCGAGATATCTAGATTTAGAAAATTCAAGAATATTATTTTTCGAATTTTCTAAATCTTAATGCTCTGACCTTGTTATTTATTTAATTTAATTTAATATTATACCCTTAACGCAAATTCAAAATTCTACATTCCAAATTTGTCATTCTCTTATCTATCCTACAGATCCTTCCAAACTGATAGCTAATAATTTCTGTGCTTCCGCAGCAAATTCCATAGGAAGTTCAGCGAAGACCTCTTTGCAGTATCCGTTTACAATCATATTGATTGCATCTTCTTCACTTAGTCCTCTAGCTTGTAAGTAGAAAAGTTGATCTTCTCCGATCTTAGATGTTGTAGCTTCATGTTCTACTCTTGCAGAGCTGTTTTCTATTTCTAAGTATGGAAACGTGTGTGCTCCACATCTATCACCCATCAATAAAGAATCACATTGCGAGAAGTTTTGCGAATTATGAGCGTTTTTACCCACCTTCACCAATCCTCTATATGAATTGTTACTTCTTCCTGCGGAGATTCCTTTAGATATAATCGTACTCTTAGTATTCTTACCAAGGTGTATCATTTTTGTTCCTGTATCCGCCTCTTGTCTATTGTTGGTTACCGCTACAGAGTAAAATTCTCCAATAGAGCTATCCCCTTTAAGAATACAGCTAGGGTATTTCCATGTGATCGCAGAACCAGTCTCCACTTGTGTCCAAGAAATCTTAGACTTGTAACCTGCACAAAGACCTCTTTTGGTTACGAAGTTATATATACCTCCTACACCGTTTACATCACCAGGGTACCAATTCTGTACAGTAGAGTATTTGATCTCTGCATTGTCATGAGTGATCAACTCAACAACAGCTGCGTGAAGTTGATTTTCGTCTCTCATGGGTGCTGTACAGCCTTCTAAGTAGCTTACATAACTATTTTCATCCGCTATTATTAGTGTACGTTCAAATTGTCCAGTGTTCATTGCATTGATACGGAAGTATGTAGACAGTTCCATTGGACTTCTTACACCTTTTGGTATGTATACAAATGAACCATCACTGAAAACAGCTGCATTTAGGGTAGCGAAGTAATTATCCGTATATGGCACCACTGTCCCAAGATACTTTCTTACTAATTCAGGGTGTTCTTTTACCGCTTCACTGAACGAACTGAATATAATACCAAGTTCACCCAACTTCTCTTTGTAAGTCGTTTTTATAGATACAGAATCAATAACTGCGTCTACAGCTACTCCTGCCAAAATCATCTGCTCTTCTAGAGGGATACCTAGCTTATTGAAAGTTTTCACTAACTCAGGATCTACTTCATCCATACTTGCCAGTTCAGGTTTCTTCTTAGGTTCAGCGTAATATATTATGTCTTGATACTTGATTGGAGGATAGTTTACTTTAGGCCAATGCGGCTCTTTTAGTGTCTGCCAATGCTTGAATGCTTTTAATCTATACTCTAGTAGCCATTCAGGCTCTTCTTTCTTTGCTGATATTCTCCGAACAGTATCCTCTGAAAGACCTGGTTCAAATGCTTCAGTCTCGATATCACTTGTAAAACCGTATTTATAATCGCTCTGGATATTTTCCTCCAAAACCTGCATAGAATCACCCATTGATTGCTCTATTTAATTGTTTTCAATAATATAATTCACTAGCGTAGTTTGTCTATTTAATAAGGAATACACTAGTTTAAGTTCTATTTATACAAAAAAGTATAAATAAGGTTGCAAAGATGATATAATTATTTTAATATCTAAATTGAAGTGCATAAAGGTTATTCGTGGAGACATAAAATTTGGTGTGAATTTGCGCTGCTATTTATGTTGAATGAATTCAATATAAAGATATAAGCCTATAGACTTATATAGGCACAATATAAATTATGTAGTTATAAGTCTACAGACTTATACGAATATAGTATATACGTAAAATGAAAAATGTAAAATATGTAGTAATTACGGGTGATATGGTAAATTCTAGTGGGTTTAAATCGACCTACAGGGGAGTAATAGAAAGGCATTTAATTGATTTCGTTAATGAATGCTCTAAACATGATGGTAGTCAATATAGTATGTTTAGGGGTGATAGTATTCAAGGATTAATGAATAATTGTAAGTTAGCACTTCGTGTAGCTGTGTACTTAAAAGCAAAAACGAATGCTATTAGGCTAGAAAATGGAGACAGAACACCTAAAGTAAACATACGGTTATCTATTGGGATTGGGGAAGTTGATTATCTGAGTGATAATGTATTGTCATCTGATGGACCAGCTTTTCAATTTTCAGGTCGTACGTTAGATAGTATGAAAAGGAGTGGAAGAGAACTTACTTTAACAACTGCTAGCAATAAAACCAATAGGCAATGGGATGTTATGTTATCACTCATGGAAGAAGTGATGAATGGCTGGTCAATAGCCTCCGCTGAAACGGTGTCATTACTACTATGGGATGATAATGAAAAGCACTTAAGTAAGATCCTCGGTATCAGTCAACCAGCTGTCAATCTTCGAAAAAAGCATGCTGGATGGGATGCCATCAAAAAAACAATAGAGTATTACGAAAAACAATTCGCACGTGAATAATAATCAATGATCATATTTCTCAAGTAGCTTATCGCACACATAATTACTGATTTTTTTATTCAACTGGATAGTTGGGTGAAAGATAAAATGCAAAATATGGGGAAATCTTAATATCTATATTTCCATGTATTTATTACTGGATTTGTGGCATTCTGTTTACTAGCAAACATGGAATATTGGTGGGTTGCTTCCATTATTACTGTATCTCATTTTCTTATTGATTGGTCTAAGCTTTCAATAATGGGCGATAGTCTAGCATCGTTTATAGTAGATCAACTTTTTTATCTAGCTGTTATTGGAATTTGTGCATTATCGATAGGTAGTAACCAGGAATTATTACTGCAATACTTAGATACAATAGACATAGAGAAATCACTGATGGTAATTTCTGCCTTTCTAGTTGTTACTTTGCCTAGCGGATACTTAGTTGATAAAGTCACTGCTAGATGGAGGGCTGAATTGACGACCACAGAACAAGAAAGAGGTAGCCTGAAAAACGCAGGAATATGGATAGGAGTACTTGAGCGAGTATTGGTACTAGTGTTTGTACTATTCAGTGAGATGCAAGCGATAGGATTTCTTATAGCTGCTAAATCAATATTAAGATTCAGTGATAAAAATGAGTTTAATACTTAAATTCTCCGATGCTTGCGTCGGAGTCATAAAAAGATGTTTTTGCATAAAAACGCCTTACCACAAAAAAGATCCGATTTCCGACGTTTAGGTTGGAAAAATTTTGGCGAATGCTCCATCCGCTTGTGGCGGGGTAGTCAAAATTTAGGATCTTTTTTACTTCCAGAAAACAATCCGAGTACGTACTTATAGGCACGTTATTAAGTTTTAGTATAGCGTTACTTGTAGAAATTTTGCTGGCACGATTTATAGTATGGGAGATTTAGCTCATAAATGGTACTCTAGCAGATAATGTCCAAAACCTTCTCGATCAAATCATCTACAAGTTCTCCTCCTCGATCGCTGAATGTCATGTCTGCGCGATTGGCTAGGATGGCATTAATCGATATTGCTTGGTGGCCTAACATTGTTGCCATACCATATATGCCAGCAGTTTCCATCTCTAAATTTGTAAATCTAAGATCACCATATCTCTGCTTGGCTAAATCATCGATAAAAATGGAAGATTTAGGTCTTCCAATAACAGATCGCCCCTGTGGGCCATAGAAACCTGTAGCAGTTATTGTTATACCTTTCATGCCCAAATGACTAAACTGTTCCACAAGCTGTTTACTAGCAGACGATCCATAAGGATAAATATTTGGTAGGGTAGAAAGCGTTTCTTTTGCTATTTCTGTAATTATGTCTTCAGCAGTAGATTGAGTCCTTTCGTAATAATGCATCAATCCATCAAGACCTATTGCCATTTCACTGACAAGAATCGTATTGAGTTCGAGACCCGCTAGCAATGAACCTGAAGTGCCAACTCTATATATTCTTAGCTCTGTGTGCTCATCTTTTTTTTGCCTTGTTTCAAAATCGACATTAACCAAAGCATCCAATTCCGTTAAAACAATATCTATATTATCCGTACCAATACCTGTAGAAATAACAGTTAACCTTTTACCGTTATAGCTTCCTGTAACTGTTTTGAATTCACGCTTGGATATCTCGAACTCGATACTATCGAAATGTTTCGTCACTCGTTCTACTCGGTCAGGATCACCGACTGTAATAATATCTTGAGCAATTTGCCCAGGTTTTAGCTTCAGGTGATAGATACTACCGTCTTGATTAATAATTAATTCTGACTCAGGAATTCTATTCATAGTAATTTGGTTTTCTTACAGTCTTATTTCACTGCCAAAAACAACTCGATCTCGATCATTTTTGATCAATTCGGCGCAAGCTATGTCTTTATCGTGCTCAAAAAAAATATAGTGATCCGTTCCTATGACCTTCTCATAAAGCTCAGCCTTTTCTCTTAATGTATCTAACGGGCGGATATCATACCCCATAACATATGGCATCCCTATATGACAATGGGATGGAAGAAGATCAGCTGTATACACTATCGTTCTACCGTCATCTAACTTAATATATGGTGTCATAAGTGCTTCTGTATGTCCATAGGCAAACCCTATATTAATAGTATCCGTAAACGATACACCATCTTCTACATCTATGAATTTTAGTACGCCATGATCCATCAGAGGTACTATGTTCTCTTTTAGGAATGAAGCTCTTTCTCTTGGGTTTGGGTTGATAGCCCAGTTGTATTGTTTTTCATTCGACCAATAGGTAGCATTAGGAAAAGTTGGGATTAAATGTCCATCGACTGTTCTTTTTATAGCTCCTCCGACATGATCAAAATGCAAATGAGTCAAAAATACGTCAGTGATGTCCTCGGGATTGAATCCTGCTTTATCCAAAGACCCGATTAAGCTATCTTCTCCATGTGGATAAAAATGGGATCGAAACTTAGCGTCTTGCTTATCTCCCAATCCAGTATCTATCAATATTTTGCGTTCTCCATCTTCGATTAGGAGACATCGCATTGACCAAGTGCACATATTGTTAGCATCAGGCTCATTTAGCTTTTGCCACATAGCCTTCGGCACTACACCAAACATTGCACCACCATCTAGTTTAAATTTCCCTGTTTCTATTATGTGTAGTTTCATTTTTGCTTTATTAGACCGTTTCACTTTTCGATATTTAGACTTTTGTAACGCTTCTCTTTTAGATTATTAGACTTTTAGTTTATTAGACTTTTAGATTACTATATTTATTTTTTACGAATCTGAGCTGATGGTTTTGTTTTATTAGACTGTTTCACTTTCAGACTGTTTTACTTCTAGAATATTAGACTCCTAGATCACTATATCTAATTTTTACCGTATCTGAGCTGAAGGTATTTGACCTCGCAGCGGCTTCATTCTACACCACCCAACTCAATAACTCAATAACTAAAACTATCTAATTCCTTGTTTATTAAGCCATGCTCGGTACTCATTTGCATTTTTATTGTGGCCTCTTAGTGTCTTAGCGAATGCATGTTTTGTTCCATATCCTGGTTTTGCACACATATACAAGTAATCGTGCTTATCGTAGTCTAAGACTGCATCGATTGATTGTATGGATGGCATATATATCGGACCCGGCGGTAATCCAGGATACTTATACGTATTGTATGGCGAATCGAATTCAAGATGTTTGTTGAGGACTCTGCGTAGTTCAAAATTACCATTTGCAAAAATTACAGTAGGATCTGCTTGTAATGCTATACCTCTTTTTAGTCTATTGAGGTATAATCCAGCTATGATTGATCTTTCTGGACCATGTTGTGATTCTTTTTCTACAATACTGGCAAGTGTGTAGACTTCTTCCTCGGTCATCTCTAGTTTTGTGGCCTTTGCTTTTCTATCCTTTTTATTCCAGAAGTCTTTTTGCTCTTTGGTCATTCTAGATACGATCTGCTTCGTAGTTATATCCCAAAACATATTGTAAGTATTCGGAATGAACGTAGTCATGAAGGTCTCTTTGGAGAATCCTAATTCCTTCATTACTTCTGGTTTTGATAGATAATCAGATAACATGATGGAATCAACAGCTAGATCCTTAGAAATCAGTCCTGCAAGTTGATCCATCGATCTTACATTATTGAAGGTAACTTTGACTGGCTTTTGATTTCCAGCTCGCAATAGACCAACTATTTCTCTATTGTTCCACTCTTTCTTAATGAGATATCGTCCTGAGGCAACTTTATCTTTTTTGTAATTCATCCAATCAGCAACTCGATCAAACGATGCTACATCAATTAATATGTCATTTGATTCTATCAATTTTTTGACATCATCGTAAGACGATTCATTAAGTACTTTTAGCTCATATTCTTTATCAGAAAACGAAGTGTTGGGTGTAAAAATACTGTTGTATCCCCAATAGGCTGCAAAACCAGCTATGAGTCCTAGAATCAATATCGCATATAGAATCTTCTTCATCTGATATTAGTATTGCTCTTTATCACTTGGAAAATCAACAGCTTTTACATCCGTGATATAATGTTCAACCGCTCCTTTTATTGTATCAAATAATTCAAGATATCTTCTCAAAAATCTAGGATGAAAGCCTTTTGTAATTCCTAGTAAATCATGTGACACCAAAACTTGTCCATCACAATCCGGTCCTGCACCGATCCCTATTGTTGGTATATCAATAGATTCACTTACCTTTTTACCAAGTTTCGCTGGTATCTTTTCTAAAACGATACCAAAACAACCTAGTTTTTGAAGCAACTTAGCATCTTCTATCAATTTTGCAGCCTCTTCTTCCTCCTTCGCACGAACAGTGTATGTTCCAAACTTATAGATACTCTGCGGTGTCAACCCTAAGTGTCCCATTACAGGAATTCCAGCGGATAATATACGTTTAATAGAATCCTTAACCTCAGACCCTCCTTCTAACTTGACAGAATGAGCACCTGATTCTTTCATGATTCGAATAGCTGATTTTAGAGCCATCTTACTATCACCTTGATAAGTACCAAATGGAAGATCGACTACTACAAAACATCTATCAATAGCTCGTATTACAGATTGAGCATGATAAATCATCTGATCTAGTGTAATCGGTAGAGTCGTCTCATGTCCTGCCATCACATTAGAAGCGGAATCACCAACTAATATAATATCAATCCCGGCGGCATCGAATATACGTGCCATACTAAAATCATATGCTGTAAGCATAGCTATTTTCTCTCCTCTGGCTTTCATACCTTGAAGTATATGGGTTGTTACTCTTTTTATATCTTTCTTTGCTACTGACATCTTTTATTTTGGATCATACGACTAAAGCTGCAATTTATGAATCTATTTGTAGATTGTGGTAGTAATTTGACTAATAATAACCTAGTCATCAATTTCTAAATATACACTCAATATTTAATTCATTATGAATAATTTTTTCAATATTAAGAAATACACATTTTCGAATATGACCGTATATTTATGGTCGATTCTAATTATTACATCATGCAATATATCTTCTTCAAATATGGATAAAACTATTGATATTCAAGGCCACAGAGGATGCAGAGGTCTTATGCCTGAAAATACTATTCCAGCGTTCATACATGCGATCGATTTAGGTGTAAACACATTAGAGCTAGACGTTATTGCCACTAAGAAAGGTATAATTTATGTTTCTCATGAGCCTTTTTTTAATCATGAAATTGCAACAAATGAAGGAAACACAGAGATTACAAAGGAAAATGAAAAAAAATACAATATGTATTCAATGTCTGCGGAGCATATAATGGCAGTGGATGTGGGAATGAAACCACATCCTAGATTTCCACTTCAGAAAAAGATAAGAGTTAATAAACCTAGGCTCAAAGAAATGGTGGAAGATGTAGAAGCTTACACAAAAACTAAAGGACTTGCTAATATTAAATATAACATTGAAATAAAAAGAGAACCTCAAAACGATGAGGTTTTTCATCCTAAAATGGAAAAATTCGCAGATTTTGTTTGTAAGGAATTGAAAGACCTAGGAATACTAGACCGCACTACCGTGCAATGTTTTGATTTGGAAACGTTGCAATATGTGCATCAAAAATATCCTAACATTGACCTGGTGTATTTGGTCATGGACACTAATCCGTTTGAAGAAAATGTAAATAAACTTGGTTTTACACCTGCAGTCTATTCTCCATATTTCAAATTAGTCACCGAAGAACTTGTGAATTACGGAAATCAAAATTCTATGAAAATCATTCCTTGGACCGTAAATGAAGAAGAGGATATTAATTTGATGCTCGATCTAAAAGTAGATGGTATAATCTCTGACTATCCTGACAAGTTGATCGAAATCGTGGAATCTAGAAAAATTAGAAATTAATTATATGCCAGTACTAGACGCCTCAGATTATAAGCCACCTCTACTATTTAGAAATGGACATACAAATACCATGTATCCATTTCTATTTAGGAAGAAGATAAAGCCTTCATACCAAAGAGAACGATTTATTACTTCTGATGATGATTTTATTGATCTTGACTTTCTGAGAACAAACAGCAAGAAATTAGCTATTCTGTGTCACGGATTAGAAGGGAATAGCGATAGCCAATACATGCAATATACTTCAAGCTTATTGGCAGAAAATGGTTGGGACGCAATGGTGTTTAACTTCAGGTCATGCAGTGGCGAGATGAATCTTCAACTAAAAATGTATCACTCAGGGTGGACTACTGATTTACATGAAATAATAACTAAGTATGAGAATGATTATAACGAGATTTCCATAGTTGGCGTTAGCCTTGGGGGAAATATGATATTGAAATACACAACTGATAAAATATACCGTCTTTCTTCTAAGATAAAATCTGTAGTGGCTATCTCATCTCCAGTGGATCTTTCAGCTAGTTCTCAAAAGATAATCACTCGTCAGAATATATTGTATGACAAACGATTTAGAATAACATTACTAGATAAGGTGAAGCAAAAGCATGAATTATTTCCGGATGATATTCCTATAGGCGATATCACTAAGGTGAAAACACTTTGGGATTTTGATGAATACTTTACCGGGCCAATTCATGGTTTTGATGGTGCTGAGGACTATTATGCTAAATCAAACTCTAAACAATTTCTTCATCAAACAAAACTGCCAACACTTCTAATAACTGCCCAAGATGATCCATTTTTGACCAAAGAAAGTTTAATTTTTGATATTGCACGAGCGACTACAAATCTATACTTTATGGCACCAAAGTTTGGTGGCCATGTGGGCTTCACTACTTTTGGGTCAAATTACTATTGGAATGAAAATAAGACTCTTCAGTTTATCAATGCCCCTAATGATTTTGTTAGTCATTATAGGATTATAAAGTAGCTGCAAAGAAGATATAAAATCTGCCTCCATAATCACCGAGGTATACGAAGTAGATGGTGGTGCAAATGATAACTATGCTAAAGGCAGCCTAAAGTATATGGAACATGAAAATTTTAATAACGAGATAGCCACTTCGAAAACAATTTACAACCAAGATCAATCAATAAAAGGAAAAGAAGTTTATACTTTTGATGATAAGACAGATCTAGCTATTGGCTCAAAATTCTACGGGCCCGCAGGCGAGTTATTAAGCACTTACAAATATACTTACGAAGATACGCTGAAAAGCTTTTCTCATGCATATGCTGGAGATACTGATGAACTACTAAGAATAGAGGGCTTTCAATATGATAACAAAGGAAACATGGTAAGAAAGACCATATACAATGAGTTAAAGCAAAAGCAAAAGTCATTTATGTTTGGTCATGATCAATATGGTAACGAAGTGAAAATGGTACTCACTGATCAAAATGATAAGCTTATACTAACTGAAACCTATGAAATAGTAACGGTTGACGATAAAAAAAGATGGCTAGAAAGATATGGATATGTGAACGATAATCCATCTCCAGCTACTTTCTATCATAAAAAAAGAAATGAAAATTAATCGGTAGTGGACTTCACCCAGAATAACAGTATTGTTACAGAATAATTTACTGATTATTGATATTTCTTCAGGTGATTTAAGGACTTTCTCTTTACTTTTCACAACAAGAGGTTCTTGTTTATCTCCTTTCCCTTTTACCAATATTCGGTATGGATTGGGTTTGCTCTACAGCTATGAATTCTTTTCACTGGATAATGTGCAAAAGTCATATAAATGATAATTCCATTGCTCGGGTTCTGCACACTCTACTATTTGTTTAAAAATTGGCAAATAGCCATCTGAGAATGGGATCTAACTTGACATAATTTTAGATGAAAACAATAATTCATCTGTTTTAAGATCTTCTTTTAACGTATTTGCTTTTACCATAGGATGCAGTCCAATTTGGTTTGTTTTCACTTTGTTATTCATGATAAAACTTGTGACTAATTCCAATTTATGACCTAACTCATTCATTCTTATTGGCCGACCTGATATTTGATCTAAAATAACAGTATGTAACTCATCATCATAATATCTGAATTTCGTGGATAAAAATGTATTATCTTTTATTTCAATTATTATTTATAATAAATATTTATGATTTCGATGCCTGCAAAACAGATTTTTCTTCGCTATCTGTGTAGGTCGTCATACTTTTGGGCAATTTTAAAATACTTAATGACTCAGAATTAGGATGAATTAATCTCTCTTGCACTCCATCTGCGTGTTTGGACTTTTACGTTTTGCAGGATTTTGCTCCCACTTTATGTGGCTCAATTTCGGTTAAGGTGACTAGGCTCCCATCTGATGTTACCACACTTAACTTAAATGCTTGTAACCCATTCTTAAATCTAAAACAGTTCTTTGTCCATTCGCTGTGATCATTTTGAGTAGCTTGTTTTCAGAATGACCATCCACTGCCACTATAGCATCATTTTTCAACAAAATTAACCTCTCTGGTTGCAAAGAAAATAATAGTTGTTAACCTTGAATGGTAACCAAAGCTAGCATCTCCTCAAAACGATAGACATTTTTTCTATTTCAAGCGGTTTAGATTCAGGCAAATATTGAGCTTGATAATCAGACCTGATGATTATCGACTTTTTCTTTGTAGAAACATTATACAATTCAGGAAGTATAATAACACAATATGTAAGAAATTAAGGAATAGATAAAGAATATCAATTGTTTCACAAAGTCACGCAATTTTCACTATTTTAGTTGATGTCTTGTATGCTTGTATAGAGGTAGTTCATTACTTTATGTTACTTTTAATAGAACACTAGTGAATTGATTTAATAAATTAGTGAGTCTTTAAAATCTGGATTGCAATTTCCAATTGCCTGTATTCTTATTGGAAGTAAATTGTTGATAATTTATGATTGTAAATTACATAATCGTTTGCGAAAGGAAAGGAATTAGTCAATCAAATTAAGTACGTTTTGTAACGTGTTTTGATATGCAGCCAAAATTAACATGTCCAATCGAACTTAAGCCATATTTGCATTAGAATTAATCCAATTGTTTATAGTATTTTTACAACATAATATCAATTAAATAAATTATGGATCTGAAAAAAGTAATCAAACAACTAAGTCCGCATCTATTGGCTATTTTTATAATAATAGGTACTTGCTTAATTTATTTCTTCCCTCAGACACAAGGGAAAAAAATAGCAGGAGGTGATGTTATCTCTTCCACGGCATGGAGTAAGCAAGTGATTGATTATAAGGAAGATACAGGCATACAGTCTTATTGGAATCCATCTATGTTTTCGGGCATGCCATGGGGACTTCTTACTTCTGGAGTTGAAAAGAACTATGTAAGAGGTGCGGACAATATTTTAAAAGCTAGCGTGAAACCTGCTATGGGAATATTAATCAAAGTTGGAATTGTATGTTATTTGGCAATTATTCTATTAGGTATCCCGTGGTATATAGCATTGCTATCTTCATTAGCATTAATCTTAAATGTGAACTTCACTGTGCTACTAGAAGCCGGTCATCAGTCTAAGGTTAATACCATTGCCAATTTTCCCTTGATTATCAGTGGGTTAATTTTGGTTTTTAGACAAAAATGGAAGATTGGATCTGCTGCCATAGCTATAGGTACTTCTCTCGCTATTACGAATAACCATATTCAAATGGTTTATTACCTACTCTTAAACTTGGTTGTTTTTTCAATCATCTACTTAATTTTTGCAATAAAAGATAAAAAGTCTAAAACTTTACCATTAATCCTATCCGTTGCTTTGATGGCAGCAATGATAGGAGGGTTATCCAATTATTCCATGCTTTCTTCTGCCATGTCATTTTCAGAAGAAACAATGCGAAGTAAACCTATTCTGGAAAAAATAACGACCATAGATTCAGATGATGCTAGTAGTGGTCGGGATGGATTGACATGGGATTATGCTATGCAATGGTCTAATGAATTAAAAGATATTGCTACTATGATCATACCAAGATTCGTCGGTGGATCCTCGTACGAAGAAGTTCCTGCGAATAGCAATACTGGAAAACTATTACGGAGCAATGGTTCAAAACGTGGTTCTGACAATACTTATCAAGCTCCTATGTACTGGGGAAATCTAATTTTCACGAGTGGTCCAAATTACTTGGGGATTGTCAGTATTTTTCTTTTATTTCTTGGGTTGTTTTCAGCACCAGTGTATTTGAGATGGGGTTTTGGAGCAACTATCATTTTGACGCTTCTTTTATCAATGGGAGAGCATGCTAGTTGGTTAAATAAGACCCTCTTTGAATATTTTCCTCTTTTCAATAAGTTTCGTACCCCAAATAGTATTATGAATCTTATTCCTGTCTTTGCTGTCTTTCTAGGAAGCATAGGATTGAATGAATTTCTTAAGAATAAAGATAAAGAATTATTAAAAAAGCCGCTATACTATGCCAGCATTATTCCTATTGGAATTTGTGCGTTTTTTGCCCTTTTAGGAACTTCATTGTTTACATTTGAAAGTTTGGGTGATGCAAGATATGCTGAACAAGTCAAAGATATCTTTATTGAAACAAGGCAAATGCTTTTCAGTACAGATGCATGGCGATCTACTATTTTAGGGGTTTTAGTATTTGGTTTATTTTTTATTTACATAAAAAGCAAAATGATCTCGTCAAGAGTTCTTGTTTTATTGCTGGGCCTGATTCTTATATTTGATTTGGTGGGTGTTAATAGACGACATTTGGATGATGACAATTGGGAGTCTACAAAAAAATATGCTACCCATTTTGAAGAACGATCAGTAGATAAACAAATTGCTCAATTGGAACCTAAAGGTAGGGGCTACTATAGAGTATTGGATGTTACAAATATGAGCAGTGCCGTAGGTTCATATCTACACAATACCATAGGCGGATATCACGCGGCTAAACTTCAAAGATATCAAGATATGTTGGACTATCATATCAACAAAGGAGATCAAGGAACTCTTAATATGCTGAATGCTAAATATATCATTAGAGATAAGGAAAATCTTCAAATTAATTCTAGTGCTTTAGGAAGTGCTTGGTTCGTAAATGAAGTTAAGAATGTGAATACTGCTCTAGAGGAAATAGAGTTGATTTCTTCAATAGATCCAGGTAAAACAGCTATTCTTAATGTCGATGATTTTCCTGATAGTAATGTAAATGCAGGAAGTGGACTAGGTACAATAGCGTTAACAAATTATAAACCTAATTCATGGACATATAGCTTTAATTCAGATGAGTCACAATTTGCTGTTTTCTCAGAGGTTTGGTATGGTCAATATAAAGGTATGCGTGCATTCATTGATGGCGAAGAGTCAGATTTTGTAAGAGTAAATTATATTTTGCGTGGACTTCAGGTTCCTGCTGGAAAACATGAAATTACTTTTGCATTTGCGCCAGTCCTCAAAGGGGCTTGGGTTTCGGTTGTCTTTTCAATAATTATTCTATTAATGATTTTATATGCTGTTTATGGTATTACTGCTGGAAAAGAGACTACTCTAGACTAACAATGGATTACCTTAATAATCTGAGTTTTTAGTTTAAGTGCTCATTTTAATGTTACAATAACTTGTGTTTAAATCTGTAATGCCTTAAAGTACTACGGGTAAATACTTATTCTAAGATAGGGTATTCGCTTTCTTGTGTTATTCTTTTTAGAGAATATATCTACTTAAAGGTTAGAGGGTTAGATGGACGGAATATGCGGAGAAGTTTTCTCCAGTTTTTGTAATATTTAATGTATTTGAAAATATACTTTAATACTGGAAGTGTGAGAATACGCACTTTTTTTCCCTTATAATAAGAAGACTTTAGACTGTTAAAAGAAAAATTTTGGAGTGGATGCCCAAATGACAAAATGAAATAACCATAACTGAGTGTGTTTGCACGAGGTTTTGCTGTTAGGTTATTATTTCTAATTAAGTTGTCAATATCTTCAAAGCAAAAAACATTATATACGACATCTAAATAGCTGTAAAAAGACTTGCCCAACATGATGGAAATTTTACCCCAGTAGGTTGCTTCAATTCCAATACTAGAGCCAAAAGTTATAATCTTATCTGCGGAATCTAACAAAGCATATGTATCTATTTGTTCATTTGGACCTATAATGGTTAGATTAGGAAAAGAGAATTGAGATATCTCCCTCATTTGTAGATTATCAAGTACTCCAAGATTAGGGTGAACTCTCAGGTAAAAGTGATATAACGGGGAATCCAAAAACATTTCACAAATTTTAACAATGGCTTCATTTTGAGATTTGTACATATCATTCTCCCATTCTTGGATAACTTTCATTTCATCTTCTGAGGAATTGAATATGGCTATGTTTATCTTGTTAGGATCAAAACCTTTTGGAAGTAATTTATTGGTTTGCCCAAGTGTAAATTGGAGTTCTTGAACATTGGTTTTATTGCGTCGATTTTCAAACCAACTTATTCCAACTTTTATTTTTTCTTTCTCATCCGCATTTTTCCATAGATCAGTAAGAATTGCATGTCGTCCATCAATGCTATGCGGTAAAGTATTCTCAAATAATTGATACTTATTGAAAGAGCCTGTTTCAATACAGAAATATTTTATTTTGTACTTTTCTGCCAATAGAACAACTGGCCATACTTCTGCGAACCTACCATTGAAAAGATATATTTCTTCTGGTTGAAATTCTTTGATGAATTTTTTAAAATTAAGGAGGACATTGATGCTTTTTTGTAATTCAATATTGATGAGGTCCCCATATTTAGTGGAGTTAATCTCATAATCTCTGAAGTAGCTGATAATAGATGAAGCTACACCACGACCTATAGGGAAGTCCATATAAGTGTATGATACGAGATCCTCTAAAGAATCAAATTGCTCATTAATTTCATCTTTTACCAGTAATTCTAAATTGACTTGTCGTTCTTTCGGTACTCCGGCAAGATTTAAAAGTTGGTGTTGTCTAGATTGACATATGGCACATCCAATAGGGTTTTTTGCCTTGTTAAAATAACAATTTTGGAGTACACCATTACAATTCACAATTAAGACTTCTCTATCCAAATCTGAATGGAGCAAATCTATCACCTCTGTATTGATACCAATTTGCCATGAAGTGAGTCCTGTATTTGTATAAATTAATGTTCTCATTCGACAGAAAAATTATTAATAGATTCAATAAGGTTTTTTATTTGATCCTTTCTTTCAAGCGAGCTGTGATTTACCTTTGATTCCCAATTAGAAGCTTCAACTATTATTCCCATTTCATGATAATAGGCTAAATAACGAAGAACAGCCTTTGATATAGTTTTGGCATCTATTTCTGATAATCTTAAGATCTCAGCTTTACAAGAGCTAAGGTCACTAATATTGCCGACAGCTGTACATGCTCGATAATATGCATCACCAAAAACTAAGGCAGGTTTTCCAGCCATCAAAGACTCCCAACCCAATGTTCCAGTAATGGTAGCTACCATGCGTGCTTTTTTAATAAGCTCAGATGAGGGTAGATTTAATGAAACCAATTCAACATTGGCTAATTTTTGGATTGCCTTGTAAAAATAAATATCACGGACACTTTGATTAGCTACTTTTCGAAAGTTAAATTGATTAGGGTGTTCTTTTACCAGTAGTTTCCAACCATTTGGTAAAGACTGTGAAAGTATTGTTATCGCAGCCAGTTGATTATCAAAGTGGCCACCTAGAGGTGTGGTTGTTTTTTCAGGTTGCATATGCATTCCGTAGTAAATATATGGAACGCTAAGGTCTGATTCTTGAGCAATTTTTTTATAATGCTTGTTTAGTTGATACAGTTTGATCAAAGCCTTATTGATGTCAACTCTATATCTTAGTTCCGATTTTTTTCCGGTAAGGCTTGTAAAGTGATGAATGTGTTTCTTGTAAATAAATGGGAACAGTCCAATAATAATATTGCTAATATATTTAAATAAAAACTGAAAGAACATTTTACCTTCTCCGAGAATTGAGACCGAGGTAAGTTTTTTTTGCTCTTTTACTATATAGGATTCAGCGAAAGAGCTTTTATTATTTAATTGAGCTAGAAGTTGAAGAGAAAGGCTATCACGCAATATTTGTTCATTATCATCTTTCCTGTAGTTTTCGGGAATCTTGGGGAATTGTGGTGTGTTAACAACTAAGCAATAGTTTGAAAAATAGTGATACTCTATGCGAATGATCGAAATATTCTTTTTTAGTGCCAAATGATACAGAAGACTCGAGAAAAATGAATGCGGTGTATCAAAACATAATAGCTGATTTATATTATATTTATCGAGAATATTAATGAAGTGATTTAGTAATAAAAAGTAGTATTTTCTTCTATTTTGAACGGATATAGCATTTGCTGTAGACCTATCACTTAATTTTAAGAAAAGCAATTCTAATTCGGCATAATTATCCAAATCAGTATTTGTCAATTTATAGGATTCGTTGATAAAGTCAATTAGGTTTTCAGGAAATAGAAAATCATCAATGGTTTCTATTTGAATGTCTGCCAAATGTGATTGAATAATAGAATTGATCACATCTTTGTCACCATGAAAATTATCATTAACTCCTGAAATAATATATCTAATATCTAATCCTTTATTAAGGATTAGACTCTGAAGTATTTCAAAGTGAAACTGATGGTACACATCTATTACTGCTAAAGGCATATAAAGTTTATTTTATAAAAAACGTTTGATTTTGACCTTGAAGTACTCTTTAAGAATTTTTATTTTTGTTTGGCGTATAATGGTAGACCTATAATTTTTATACCTACTTAATATAGTAATTTAATCGGATTCGAGGAGTCTCTTTTAGATGATTGACATGTTTTTTTGAAGACTGCCAAAGGAAAAACTTCTAACTGGATTAAATCATATACTATTTACAGCATCTGGCAATCCCACTATGTATTCCAATTATTGAATGCCAACTATCTCGAACTAATTGTGCTAAATCTTTTAAAAGAAAATATAGCCTCAATAGGACTTTTCTATAAACCCAACTATTCTTCATTTGTTAATTTTATTGGTGAGCCAATCTTGAATGTTTGATGTGAAGGGTTTCCTAAAATACCTTCATAATATTTAGGGTGAGCGCCATCACCAGGGCGGATTACTTTAATATTGTCTTTAGAAAATTTCTCTCCTTTCGCTATATCTGATACTGCATAGATTGATCTTTTGAACTGCCGACTTCTTTCCTCTGACTTCTGAGTATCCAATTGCACCTTACCTAAAGATAAAAATGCTCTTTCTGTCTCGGTCACTAATGCCTTTAATTCACTTGGCTCTAAAGAGAAATCACTATCCACTCCACCATCAGCTCTTCTTAATGTAAAGTGTTTTTCAATAACTCTTGCCCCTAGGGCTACTGCAGCCACAGATGCTCCTATGCCCATAGTATGGTCAGAAAGTCCAATAATGCAATCTGAAAATATATCCTGAAATACAGGTATGGTATTTAGGTTTGTGTTTTCTGGCGTGGCTGGGTAGGTACTTGTGCACTTCAAAACAATAATTTGGGTGCAACCATACTTTTTGAGTGCAGTAACTGATGAATAAATTTCATCCAACGTAGATGCACCAGAGGAAATAATAACAGGTTTCCCAGTCTCAGCAACTTTCTTGATCAAGGGAATATGATTACTCTCAAAAGATGCGATTTTATACGCTGGAACATTAAGCTCTTCTAAAAAATCAACCGCCGACTCATCAAATGGAGAAGAAAAAGCCAACATACCTAATTCTTTTGCATAGTCAAAGATAGGTTTGTGCCAGTCCCAGGGTGTATGGGCTTCTTGGTATAGTTCATATAGATTTTTACCGTGCCAAAGTGAATTGGTGTCAGTTATGTCAAACAATCCTCCTCGATGATTCATGGTTATGGTATCCGCAGTATATGTTTGTAGTTTTAAGGCGTGTGCGCCTGCGTCGGCTGCGGCTTTGACAAGCTTAAGTGCTCTTTCTAGAGAGTGATTGTGATTGCCCGACATCTCAGCTATTATCATAGGAGGATGATTTTTGCTGATGGTTACCTTACCTATTTGAATTTTGTCTTGCATTTGAGTATATATTTATAAGTATTGTTGAATTCATTTGATTCAAATTCTTCAAAACCAAATTTACGAAAAACCTTGGCAGAAGCGATGTTTTCATGTTTCACAAAGCCAATTATACTAAAATCATTTTTATAGTAAGAACCAATTAGGTTTATTGTTTTTTCTATTAATAATGATCCAATTCCAAAACCTCTGAACTGGGAATCTACAGAATAATTTATCAATGCTTCATTTTCTTTTAGATCATATCTTATCTGACCTAGATTAGCTTCTGCAACTTTTGCTTTGTAAAAAATAAATTCTTCTGAATGTATTCTCTTCATATACCATTCAGTGTGTTCTACCCAACTTATGAACTCACTATGGAATGATTGAGATCTAGTTTTTGGATCATTTGCCCATTCAAAATACAATTCTATGTCCTTTTCAGAAGCTATTTCTAGGGTAAGCATTATCTCAAATAGCGGCTTTAAAAATCTTTTCTTCTGGTTTCCATCAAATAATGATTGTTGCAACTTGGAATTGTAGAAGACTTGGTCTACTTTTTCAAAATCATTAAAGTCAAAGGCAAGATTATTTGAAATTAGAAAGTCTTTTATTCGATTCTGATTATTAGCAATTAGTTGTAAGAATAATTTTCCTCCTGTACATAAATACTCATAAGAGACTGAGCTTGGTGATGTTATTGCGATGGCACAATGTTGCATTTGAACAACCATTTCCTGTGCATTTAAATTTTTTATAATTTGGATATTGGCAGGAACGTTATTGATATATTCTTCTAGAATATCCTGATGAAGAAAAGCACTTCCTAAAACGATATTATAGAACGCATTTGGCTTATGTATTATGCACTTTTGAAGTACATGAAGTATATCATTATTAGGATCTGCACCTCCAAGACAAATGAAAATTGATTCTGAATTTGTTTTTGGTTTTTGATTTTGGGCTGCTTTTTGAAATTCTGGTCTCAATAAAGCATAGGATGGACCTAAAAGTAATTTTGTCTTTGCTTCTGTCGAATACTCTTGAGTCTTAAATCCACCAGCGTGATTTATTACGATGTCTGATACAAAATGATATGCATTTATGTCATCAATACATATCATTTTGCAACCTATTGACTTTATTATCTTTTGATATTCTGTTTCGAATGAATATCCATCTAGGACTACTACAGAATTATTGTCGAGCCAGTTCTGAATTAAAAAATGTGCCTCATCTAGCATTGTTAAATTCTCATCCAGATAATATAGATGATGACAAACATTTTGTATCTGAGCTTTTAAAGATTTTGAAGGATTACGTATGATGAAATAGCTCTCAAAATGTTCATTCGTCATATCGGCTAATGCTAAAGATCTTATTACATGACCTAAGCCGATAGTGGAATCTCCATCCGCTCTGAAAAATATCTTAGGTTTTTTCTTCAATTAGCAATTTATATTTTAATTCTGCAAGTCTCCAATCTGTTAGGTTATCTATGTCTTGTACTTTATGTTCATCAATTTCTATAACACCCGTATTTTCTGTCCATAGACTCTTGTTTTTTGTTAATACTTTAGTGTCAAACCAATAAAATTGACCTGAATCATAGTATGAATTTTCTAAATCTTGGGACCTGGTTAATTTATATTTTGGTTGCATAATTGAGATCTTTCCATCTTTGTCTTTTTTTAAAGCCCTTTGAATAGGGTTTCCAAATCGGACTGCTGGAAAAACGGTGTCAAATCCTTTTTTATTTAGTAAATCAAATGATTCATTTAAGAGCTCACTCGTTATGAAAGGAGCAGTAGGGTATAAACAACATCCGTAAGTGTATTCAAGCCCAACTTTCTGGTACTTTTCTATCACTTCTAAAAGGACATCTACTGTTGTTGCAAAATCATCTGCATTTTTAGAACTCCTAATGAAAGGAACCTTGGCTCCATAGCGAGCCGCAATTGTTGCTATTTCATCATCATCTGTTGAGACCATAATTTCATCAAACAGTTGGGAACTAATTGCCGCTTCAATGCTATAAGCAATAATTGGCTTGCCTAGAAAATCTTTTATGTTTTTCTTAGGAATTCTCTTGCTACCACCTCTAGCTGTTATAATTGCTACTTTTTTCATTTAGCTACTGAAATCACCTCATTAATAACAAAATCCTGCTCTTCATCTGTCAAAGTAGGAAACATAGGCAGGCTAATACATTTATCATAATATGATTCCGAAAGAGGATAATCACCTTTCTTGTGGCCCAATTCTTTATAGTAAGGCATCAAATGTGTTGGTATATAATGGATTTGAGCGTATATCTGCTTTGTTCTTAAATGGTCATAAAGCTCTTTTCTATTATTGATTTTGATAACATAAAGGTGGTAAGCATGACCTAGATCTTCAGGAGGAATAACAAGCTCGACTTTAGTGTCCGCAAAAGCCTGATCATATTTATTTGCTATTTTTCTTCTTTTTATAATATTCTCTGTCGCTCTCTCAAGTTGACTTATTCCTAAAGCACAAAGAATATCGGGCATTCGATAATTATAGCCCAAAGTTTGCATTTCCATATACCAACCGCCATGATTTTTAGTCAGTTTCTCTGGGTCTTTGGTGATTCCATGCGTTCTGAGAATAATTAGTTTTTCATATAGTTCTTTGCTGTTTGTAGTTATCATCCCTCCTTCACCACAGGCAATATGCTTAACAGGGTGAAAAGAAAATATGGCTAAATCTGCAAACTTTCCATTCCCACAAAATTGTTTTGTTCCTTGCGAATCTGTAAAGTATCCTCCGGGGGCATGGCATGCATCCTCAATGATCCACAAATTGTATTCATCCGCGAGCTTTCGAAATGCTTCCATATTTACAGGGTGTCCTGCAAAATCAACAGGTACTATACCTGAATATGTTCCTTTTGGAACGGTCTCTAGTAGATCTCTTACTTTGTCTAAATCTAAAGTTATAGAAGAAGGATCGATGTCGGAAAAAGTTATTTCCCCACCGCAATATTTTATGCAGTTTGATGATGCTGCAAAGGTAATAGGTGGTGTAATAACCTTGCTGTCAGAATTTACATCTAATGCAAGTGCACATAAATGAAGCGCAGCGGTTCCATTTGATACGGCTACAGCATATTTTGAGCCTATATAGTCAGAAAACTTTTCCTCAAATTCACTAACCTTGGGACCTTGAGTCAAAAAATCAGCTTTTAACGTTTGTACAACTGCATCAATATCAGCCTGGTTTATATCTTGTCTGCCATATGGTATAGCCTTTCTCATTTTAGTAATTTTCTGTCGAAAAATCTGGATCTAAATGCTCTTTGATAAAAGACCTTATTTCCTCAGCACTAACCCATTCAGTATTTGTTCCTGAATTATAACTAAACCCTGATGGTACTTTTGTAGCATTAAATGTTTTAATAAACGATTCCAAATCCCAATTTGGTACGGTAGGCAAAATTATATAGTATTTACCAAGGTCGTACGTATTGAAGGAATCTGATTCCGTTATCATTTCCTCATGAATCTTTTCTCCAGGTCTTATACCAACTATTTTTTGTGGGGTATTAGGAGCTATAGCTGAAGCAACATCGGTAATTTTGTAGGATGGGATTTTTGGTACGAATAATTCTCCTCCCCACGCAGATTCAAGTGCATGGAATACCATATCTACACCTCCGTCTAAACTAATATTGAAACGAGTCATTTCTGGAGCAGTAATAGGAAGAAATCCTTCTTTTCGTTTTTTTATAAAAAATGGTATCACTGATCCATTTGATCCCATTACATTACCGTATCGAACAACGGAAAATTGTATCTCATTTAAGCCTTTGATATTGTTGGCAGCAATAAATAATTTATCAGAAGTAAGCTTTGTTGCACCATAAAGATTTATAGGAGCACATGCTTTGTCAGTAGAAAGAGCTACTACTCTAGAAACATTGCATTGTAAACAAGCATGTATCACATTTTCAGCACCACCTATATTAGTCTTTATACATTCTGAGGGATTATATTCTGCAAGGTGGACATGTTTCATTGCAGCGGCATGAATTACGTAATCAATTCTGGCCATGGCCCTCACTAATCGCTCTTTATCTCGCACATCACCAATAAAAAAACGAATAGCAGGATATTTGTCTGATGGGTACAGTTGTGCCATTTGAAATTGCTTCTGTTCATCTCTGGAGAAAATAACAAGCCGCTTAACATTAGGCCATTGGGCAAAAATTCTTTTGGTAAGTGCTTTACCAAGTGAGCCTGTGCCACCAGTAATTAAAATTGATTTTTCATTTAGATCGAGCATATATTGCTTTAATTTGTAGCTACTATGAATTAGCAAGCTTTAAATCGAACACAAATTTATAAATAATTAATTTAAAAACTTCAATATCATAGAGTAACAATTATGTTTTTTTTATATGTTTCAATCAAATTAGAATTTGGTTTGCTAAATAGATTATGGGAGTAATTAAAAAAGAAGGGATTAGGCAAAGTATCGTTACTTATATTGGTGTTCTAATTGGAGCGGCAAATACAATGTATTTCTATCCAAAATTCTTTACAGAAGAAGAATTGGGTTTGTTTCGATTTCTGATGAATACAGTTCTTTTATTACTTCCGTTTATCAGTCTTGGGGTGACAAACTTATCAATTAGGATGTTTCCGACATTTAGAAATGATAAGAATGGACATAATGGGTTGCTGTTTTTTTTGATGGTAGGTATATTAGTGGGTTTTACTATTTTTTTAATCTTATTCTTTCTTGGCTTCCCCATTTTTGAAGGATTCTTTAATGATAAATCAAGTCTAATTCAGGACAATTGGATATTTATTGTTCCTCTGGCTGGCCTTGCCATAGTTGCCAATATTTATTCGCAGTACATTTTGAATTTCAAAAAAGTTGTACTACCCATAATTTTTAATGATCTCTATATTAAAATTGGACTTCCTATAATAGCGATGCTTTGTTATTTTGACTTTTTGAGTATTACTGAAGGGATATATTTATTGCTCGGAGTCTATTTGCTAAGAGTATTATCATTGATTGCCTACATTATTTATCTTAAAGAATGGCATTGGAAACCCAATTGGAAATTCTTGAAGAGGCCCTTATTGAATGAAATGAAAATTTATTCATTGTACGGTATTTTTGGCAGTGTTGGAGGCATAATGGCTACCAGTATAGATGTTTTTATGATAGCGCTCTTAGCTAAGAATGATCTCAAAGATGTTGGTATATATTCTATCGCTTTGTTTATTGCAAATGTGATTGCAGTACCTGCAAGATCGATCGGCCGTATAGCATCACCTGTAATAGCGGAATCTTGGAAAAACAATGATATATCAAACATAAAATCTATTTATTCGAAATCTTCAATAATCTTAACAACACTTGGCTTGTTATTCTTAATTGGAATATGGAGCTCCATTGATGATCTATTTTTATTAATGCCCAATGGTGAAAAATATGCGGTTGGAAAATATGTAATTATTATTCTAGGTATAGGAAAGTTATTTGATTTAGCCACAGGCACAAATAGCGAGATAATAGCTTATTCGAAATTTTTTAGATTCAATTTTTATGCTGTTTTAGTACTAGCGATTCTAAATGTAGTTAACAACTTTATTTTTATTCCCATTTATCAAATTAATGGTGCTGCGCTAGCAACGGCAAGTTCACTTTTGATATTTAACCTATGTAAATCTGCTTACGTCTACTATAAAATAGGACTTCAACCTTTCTCTCTAGACACACTAAAAGTCTTGATTATTGGTAGCTTAGTTTACGTGTTAGCAATGAATATAGCACCTATTAATATACCATTATTAGATATTGTAATTAGGTCAACTGTAATAGGTATTACATTTATAGGATCTATTATTTACTTCAATATTAGCGAAGACTTAACATCTCTATTTTGGCAGGCAATTAATAAAATAAAGTCAGTTATTAAGTAAAATCAAAAATAATGAGAATGAATAGCTGAATTGGTCAAAGCTAGCC
>JBLHWH010000080.1:0-28238 GCA_047628935.1 Halioglobus sp.
AAACACAATCATAATTATTTCCATATAGGCCGGTGTATGTAAATGTAGGACAATCGCGACATATATTAAATTTACAAAATTCTCCATCAGGACAAGGATGATCTTCATCACATACAATAGGAGGCTCATTATTTGTATCTTCTACACAATCCATTACTTCATCATCGTCACAATCTAAATCTTCAAATACAAAATACCCACCTTCATCATCGTAATAATAATCATTAGAATCTGTACAGAAGCCTACCACTATACATCCTTCAGGTGTTTGTAATTTACAAGGGATGAGTGATGATTCATCAACAATAGTACCTATCACTGTTGATTGATTATTGTCCAAACATATTACATCTTTTTTACAAAATTCTACAGATGTTGTTACCCATTCTTCGTCACAATCAGGATCAATAATGGTAGAAGGTGGTTCAAAAGTATATATTGTTTGAGAATTAATGAAGTCTTCACTATATGCTACATATATTGGTTTGTCTAGATAAGCGGGCGAAGATGCATATCCTGCAGCATATATACATCTTATCCAATCAGGACCAACGTGTGATGGATGTCCATCTTCTGCTGAAACATACATATACGGAGTTCCAGCTGGAATATTTATATTATTGAATCCATCAGAACCTAATTGCATACCATAGTTTCCACCATATTCAAATGGAGATATTCCCGAATTTATAGTCCATCCAGGTGCAAGATCTGGTAAGAATAGAAAGGGAACTGATACTGGATCATTGCAAACAGAGAAATCAGACATGAATTCTTCTGGATAGGATATTGTTGTTTTACAAGTTTTACATTTTACATTCATTGCTTGTGCGCAGATTCCGTCAATAATGTCTAACCCAGCAAACCAAACATCAGATTCTTCATCATCTGTTCTTTTATCAACTTTTCCTTTTAGGAGACACCCAGTGCTTAATGCTATTTCAATAGTATGTGTTTCATCTGTATCACCATAATAATATATATAATGATATTGTTCATCAATAACGACATTTTCAGACTCTACAATTGTCTCAAGCTCGTACAGTCCATCTTCATTTTTATTAATAATATAAACACCACCATCAGAAAATTTTATTAAATTTCCAATCCAAGGACAATCGTACACGCATGAGTTGTAAACGTCTAAGTTGACATGAAATATTAAATTGTGTTGATTATCGCAGTTATCTTCAATTATGTAATTATAACTCTTAAAATATAAATAGTCAAGAGCATAGCCGAACTCCTCTGAAAAGGGACAGTCTATCTCATCCCCAGAACAAAAGAGCTCAATCTCCTTCTCATAACTAAACCCACATTCATCTACTATTTTCACTTTGTAAGTTCCTGCCATCGTATAATTAAATATCAAAGTAGAAGCATCTTGTGTTACTACTCCTTCTTGCTCAATTTCCCACACTCCGTTATCATTCTATTTAAAAATCTCGTAATTCACATATAGAGAGGATAAATCAATATTAATAGGAATTTCACCTACAAAATTATCGGAACACTTTTTCATTTCAAATGGATCATACCAAATGTCATATTCTTCTTCGCTGTTTCCTGCACATGTTTGTATTTTGATAACTTGTTCCGTTATACATCCATATATATCTGTAACAGTCACGGTTAGGTCAGCTTCAAAGTCCGTTTGATTTATATAAGCAGTCAAGCCATCCTCTGACACATCTGCAAGAATAGATGCATCATTACATGACCAATCAATGCTAACTGGTGTAGTGCTTCCTTGTACATCTATTTCTATTGTGCCCCACTTAGGAGGTGTACCTGCAATAATCTTTGTTGGAGTAATCTCAAAGTCAGATGCATAATCTTCTGGATTCAAAGGATTTACTGACTTTTGCTCTATATGACTACAACCATAACTATCTGTCATCGTAACAGTGTAATCACCTGCAGAAACGTTTTCAATAAAATGTTCAACACTACCCGTAGACCACTCGAAATAATAATCAGTATGATTATCAAAATCCGGATAAATAGAAAACGGAGAATCAAAATTACAATCTACTACCTCAGTCTCGACATTAAAATCAAAACTCTCTTCATCACACTCCTCCAGCTCCACATATTCCGACTCTTTACATCCATGATTATCTATAAATGTAAATGTGTAATTACCAGGACATACATTTTTGAGTGTATATGATGTGCCATCTATAGATATATTCCCACCATCTAAGCTTTGATCATCTGGTAACATGACTAATGTACCAGGTATCTCAGAAGCAATGAAACTAAATACTATAGTACCATTACACTGACCATTACTAGGCTTCAATATTTACGCCACTTCAACTTGCGCTGAAGAAGCTACACTGATTATGCAAAATATGAAAAGGCTTATTATGTGTTTCATGTGTTTTAGCTTTTTTGGTTTATATATTCCCAAATAAATGGTTTTACTCTCCTTATCTACTGTTTAGCAAATCATCCAATATAATTATTCGATCATCTTAATGACAATCAAAAACTGCTGTTGAGAATTTACTTTCTGCCTTTCTAAGAAAGGCTTCTTATTAATCAATTGGAATAAGAGCAGTAGAAAACTCTAGCTTCTTAACCTCATTAATTACCATTCAATGACTCGAATGACAATATCAATTCTATTGACACTTTTGTTTTTTGCATAGTTCATTAATAGAGTTCAAGATGTAATTCTGACCAGTTGTTACGGATCTGGAATGGCAATTTCAAGAACCTGTTTAGTATTCTATCCTAAGTGTAGATGATGATCTCAATCAATTATCATAGACTTCCTTGATGCTTTTATTTTAAAACAAGGTTTTATGAAGTAGTTGACTTATATCATTCCTCTTCATAAATCCCTAATTCCTTAATTCTTTTATCCAACCAAAGTAATACTAAACTAATACCATAAGAAGTGTTTCCCATTGGATCAGTTCTAAAATTCACTATATACGTTTTCCCTTCAAATTGTATCTTACGATAACGAGAACCATATTTTGATCTCTTTTTATGACTTGGCTCTTCATACAGATTTGTAAGTAAATCTCTTAGTCCATCACCTATTAAACTCCTGGCTTTTAAAATTAGATTAGGGGGAATATCTAATGTTTCTTGTCCTTTAAATAATCCAGATTCTAAAGCAAACCTAAATAAATAAGAATGTAGATATTCAAAAAGAAAAATTGGATATTCAAACTTTTCTTGCCCAATTATTATTTCTTTTATCATTATTCGTATAGTTTTCTAACATTTGCAGTTGGTGCAATTTCCCTAAAAAGCGTACCTCCTTCTTTATACATAGATAAAGTAGCAGTTGACATATCTGCACCATTTCCTTTAAACAATCTTAAAAAATTCATCCCTTCTCCTGGTGTAGGAAGATAGTGTCCAGATGAATTTGTTATTGCCTTAATGGTTCCATTATTAAACTTAACGGTACCAGCTGCCAACACATCTGCACCACCTGAAAGAAATGTATGTTCACTTCCAAGGATAATCTCTCCATTTTGCATCACAACATAATCAAAATTACCTCCTGCAACAGCATTATTTACTGGAACAAATTGACCATTTACTAAGTGAGCAGAAACAGTACCTTCAGTTTGTATGTCAATAATCCCATTAGCATTTGGTTTATTTGATATTGTAGGATAGGACGCAGTTCCATTAGAAATTTCAAATCCATTAATCAAATTCTCTTTATGAATGGGAAGATTATTCAATTCAGTTTTTACTAATGAATGATTAATTTGCTTTCCAATTGCAAAGTCGTCAACTGCCTTTAGTTTCGAAGTTTTTATTCTAAAGATTTGCAGATCAAATAAAGCATCCCACGCTTTAATCCTATTCTACCCTTACGCCTCAATTTTTATGCTTAAAACTTTTCCTAAGCACTCTTTCTTTTACTATTCTGCAAAAATTATTCCACATTATTTTTGTGTCTTTTTATTTTCAATTGAACCCTTTTTCAATTGAAAATAAAAAGCTTTTAAAGCTTACCTCGATTTTTATAAATGATTACGTAGCGATAGCGGAGTGATTATTTATAAAAATGAGGAGTCAACCGAAGGGCGACAGGTACAAGTATTACTTTTTGCAGTGAACAAGTCTACATAACCGCAAAGACTGGAGAGAGGAACGAACGGAAGGAATGAAGGTGGCGGACGACTGCGGATACCAACCGAGGTGTGAGCTGGGAGTGCCGACTCGTAGAGGCACGTAAGCGAAGTTGCTGCTCTTGCAGCAAATGATACCTTTAAAAACAAGGTGAAGCTTTAGCGGAACCAATTTAACAAGGATTCATGCAGCCGAGGGCGGTACGCAGTCCGCCAAACTATAGGAGTGGAAGGATGTAGATAGTGTATGGCGTAGCGAACCGCAATGAAGCTTCAGCGTAATGAAGGCATACTCTATATGCAGACTGGGAACTACTGTGAGGAGCCGAACCGAATCGCATACCATGACAAGCCTGTAGCTTTTTCGCTACTGGCGGTACTCGACTTTAGGAGAGTATGGCGAGGTATGTGTGAGAGGTGAGTCCGACGAACGCCGCTGAGCTGCTTATATCATGAAGCTTTTTAGCGGAATGATATATCTATTAAATTCATGTGACGAAGGAACATACAACTTCTTTTTTAACTACACTCGTTGAAGCAATCTTGCTCTTATAGATTCAGATACAAAACCATTCAATGACGTGTTTAACTCCATAGCTTTAAGTGCTGCATCTCGATGTAATTCTGATGGAATACGAACATTAAAACTTCCCTTAAATGGCTTCTCTGGTTTAGTGTTTAACACTTTACAATCTTCTAAGTATTCATCAATAACACTTTTAAAATCGACCTCTAACTCAGTTCCCGTTGATCCCTCGTAAGATAATAGACTCTTTATCCCTATGACTTTACCAAAGAGTAATTCATCTTCTTTACTGTACTCAATTGTACCTGTGTAGCCTTTGTACTCTAAATTTTTCATAAGCCTAATATTTCTTTGACTTGTTTTAATTGATATCGTTTCATTATACCACTTGGATGAGGTTTATGCATATAAACTGATACACCTTCTCCATTAACAAATTTGACTCTTGATCCTGATGTCTTTCCTTTCTTAACTTCTTCAAAATCAAAGTACCCAAGTAGTCTAACCATCTCATCATAATGAAAGTCGGATGGCATGTTCAAAACCTTTCTCTTAGTTTATCTTTCTTAGACATAACGCAAATGTAACTATATTTAGTTGCAATTAGCAACAATTATTTAAACGGATGATGTTTCTTGATCTGATCTTTCAGATCTGTAAGGTCAGCTTTTCTATATCGCTCTGCACTCAACACCCTTCTAAATCCTGCTAAGTATTGACCTTTCCGTAATCCTTCATTTTTAACCCAGATTGATACTCTTGATTGCCTTAGATGATTGAGTTTTTGGATAGTAATATTTAACTTGTTTTTGGCTTCTTGCTTTAGATGTTTACTTAACTTCTTAAACTGCCAATGTAGTTGATTATAATCCTCTGCTTGCGGACTTAGTAGCATTTCAGAGTCTTGATTTCTATGGAGTAATATATACGTATGGAGTTGTAATATTTGATGTGATTGGAGATTGATTTTTCTACTTCTTCTTTGTCCTCTTTCTGGTATGTAGATTATTCCTTTCTCTAAGTTGATATCTTTGAGTTCTACTTTCATAAAATCGCCCATTTCTAAGCCTTGATAGATCATTAAACCTAAGATAAGTTTATCACTCTCTTTAAAGTAGTCACGTCGGCTTCGCTCAGTGGAACTACTTGATTTTGTTTCAAAGACTTCATAGATTTTAGTGAGTTCTTCTTCTGTTAGTGGTTTGATATTGGCTTTACTAATTGTTCCTTTAACTCTGGTGGTCAGTGCTATATTTGGTAATTCTTTGAACTGATAATAATGGCTAATAGTCTGTAAACTTCTATTGATATGATGAGTTGATTTCTCTTGCTTCTGAAGATGTCCAATATAATCTAAAAGGTGTTTGTATTTACTTTCTTCTACTTCTAATGGCAACCATTCTAACCATGATTTGAGTAGGTTAACCATTCTTGTAATGTTCTTTTCTACGATCTCTTGTTGTTCTAAGTAATCTCTAAACTCCTTCATCTTGATTTGTAATTCGAGTATATATCTGGGTGGCCTCTAATCCTACATGACCCAAGAACTGAGCTATCTTCTCCAACTCCATTCCACTTTCTAAAAGATGGGTGGCAATGCTATGACGTAGACAATGCAAAGTGATCTTCTTATTGATTTCGGCTTTCTCACAGAGTATTTTTAATCTCTTGTTTAAGCTTCCACTATCTGTTGTTTTTCCTCTGGTGTTTGGGATTAGTATATTTGTCTTTTCTCCTGCAAACCATGTCTGGCCATCATCGATCCAGTTGAGTAATTCTTTCTTGACTCCTTCACTGATTGGTACATATCTTTCTCGATAGTTCTTGCCTTTTCTGACGTGTAATAATCCACCACTAAAATCTATGTCACTAAGCTCCAATCTTGTACCTTCTGTACACCTTACACCACAACCATAATAAATAGCAATTATGATTCTGTCTCGCATTCCCCAGGGATTATTTTCACATGCTTCATAGAGTTCATTGATTTCTAATTTGCTGAGAATCGTTCTTTCCTTCCTGATGTCTTTAGCTATAGTTAACTTGGCTTTGATGATGGGAGCTTCTCCATAGTTTTCTAAGTAATCATTTAAGACTTTTAGTACACTGATATATCCTTCTATCGTTCTTGATTTGATTGGTCTTTTATGTAGAGCTTCGTTGTAATTTTCTAAGTCTTGTTGAGTGATTTCTGATAGCTGATTGATTCCCTTTTGTTCTATCCATTGTAAGAAGGTTTTGAGTTGTCTTGTTCTTCCTCTGATGCTTTCTTTAGCATAATTCAACCTTGTCAACCACTCTGTAAAACCGTTTAGTAATTGTAAATAATGTTTGTTTTGCATAGCCCTTGTGCATTTTGGTGGTTTACTGGGCTACGGCATCTAACTGGTTGATTTTCTTAGTTTTGTGTTGCCCACTAACTGTACTGGGCAACGGGTGGTCTACTGGGCTACCATATTTATTCTTGATTCGCTCTAATGCTTCATCGAACGCAGTTTGTAGCTTACTTTCTAATCCTGTAAGCTCTCCTATATTTTCAAGTTCATACTCGAAGCCTTTTGATTTACTACCGCTCACTATCTTCACATATCCATATCGTCTAAGGTCTTTCAGATGTCTATTTAATGTCGTTGGTGCCATCCTGTATTTGATTCTGATATCTCCACTATAAAAGCTCGATTTCTTCTCGTACTGTAGATAGCTCTTGATTAACTCTAAGAACTTCCTACAAGCTTTCGTTAACTCGTCGCTTTTCGATAGTAGCACCTCTTTGAGTAACTGATTGGCAGCTTCTATATCTTCGATTGTCGTTTCGATATATTCTTCTCCTGTTGTCGTATTTATTTTAATCTGCCTCTGCCGCTGGCAGTAAAATGTAACGGTCTCGATGAAGTGTAGATAATGGCTATTTGTCCTTAATGGCTTAAATACAGATTGCGGCAGTGCTAACATTTCGGCAAAAGGGTTGATGACCTTGATGGGTCTCAATACACTCTGTACGTCCTGCATAAACTGCCGCATCTGTTCTTCTTGGATTCTATTGATCTTACCTATGAACGAAACGCAATCCTGACCTCGGGAAGGATCTAAGCCATACGAAATGGCTTTGGTGAAGTGAACCCGAAGGGGCGTCAAATATATTTTAACAAAAATTTAACTATGTGTCATATTGTGCACATTTGCAACATTTCAGTTACCTTAATTTAAGCTGCAATCCAGTTGGTTGCAGTTCCCTCTTTCTGGAGTGATTTAGTATCACTCCAGTCTTGATGAAAAATCAAGACCATTCTGTCATCTTTACTGTCCTTTATGGGTATCGTTTTACTGATCCTTCTTTTACTCTGTAGCTCTCTGATAGCGAACAATACTTTATCATCATTCGCACCGTCAAGATCCTCGATAAGTACGAGTTTGTTTTTAAGCTCTTTTCTATCGAAGTAGTATAAAGCATTCTCACTAATAGCTGTGATTTCTAACTTCTGATCATCTGGGATTAACTCAGCCACTTTCTCTTGCAGATAGGTTTTTCCTGTGCCACTTCCTCCAAGACTTACGATGTGTAATGGTTGTTGTCTCAGTCTCGATGTAAACACTAAGTACATGAGTAATCTATTATTCTCTTCTCCTATAACTCCGCTTTTTCCGATAGCTTGATTTGTTCTTTTGAGTAGGTTCTTAGATTTCAAAAACTTAAGTGCTTTTCCCTTTTCGATTTCTGTGAGGATTCTCTTCTCTGGCTCTTTGACTTTGTTCGCTTCGATCTGTTCTCGCCTGTAGTCTTCTATCAGTTCAGTTAATTGTAATAATGCTTCATGTACTTTTGTGCTCCCTATCTCCAATCGCTCTGCTACCTTCCTCGCTAACTTTTCTACGCTATCATCTTGATACAGATCTATATTTTGTCGCAGTCTGTGCAGTGGTCTATTTGAGCCTACTTTTTCGATCTTTAGAGTGACTTTCATTTTATCTAATGGATATAATCCAATACCTCCCATTATTGTAAATCTCAGCCCTGTCCTGAGCGTCGCCGAAGGGTCGAGAACTTCTGTAAATAGATATTCTGGGTTCTCTGTATTGAGGTCGGTAAGCACCGACAGGCATTCTTCTTCTTTCTCCTTTTCATTGCCTGTCAGGGCTTCCTGACAAAAAAGAAAGGTTCTTTCACTTATTAGATGAGTTAATATCTCTGGTTCATGACTGATCACTAAACTATTAATGTCCTCACCTTCATGGGTTTCTACTTTACTGATTTTGATGCTTCGACTTTGCTCAGTATGAATGTTTGGTTTCATCGCCTTGACTAATGGAGCATAGATTTCTATGGCCTTGTTTCCTGCTTCATCTCCATCCATAAAAAAGACTACTTCTTGTAGTTCTTTTAATTGGCTCACCGCCACGGTGTGTTCTTCGTTCCAACCGTTTGTACCGAACAATGATAAAACTGTAAAGTCTGTATGTGTCAATAGTGTAGCTGCATCGATGATGGCTTCTGTAATAATTAGGGTTTTGGTTTCTACACTTGGGTAACTTGGATAAAGTCCTTTTCTGTTCTTTAGATAGTAGTGGTTACTTCCTTTTCTCCGCCCTGAGCCTGTCGAAGGGTTGTCTGCTATGCTTCTACCGTATAAACTTGTGATATTTCCAGACTTGTCTTTGAGTGGGAAGGTGATACAGTTTTGTAATTGCTTATATCCACTTTGATAGCTGTTATATCCCACTTCTATTTTCATAGGATCGATACTTCTACCTTTCATATATTCTACTGCTTTCTTAGTTCTGTGTACACTCTTTCTTTGGGCAGTGAACACTTCGACCAAGCTCAGTGCAGGTTTCTCTTTTAGTCCAGGTTCTGTTTTTATCTCTCCGCATAGTTCAGCTGCTTTCTTTAGTGCTTCATGTTTAGTGCATTTATCCATCTTCTTTATCATCTCGATAGCATCGCCACTTCCTGCAGTACAGTTCGATGAGAAGCATGTCCAAGTGTTTGTTTTTGGATAGATCTGTAGCGATGGAGTTTTGTCATTATGCCAAGGACAGTTTAAGCGGTGGTTTCTATCTGGTGATAGATTGTAGTGATTAAGTAGCGTTTGGATGCTTAACGCTGTTTTAATCTGGCGGATTTCCAATGATAAAATATATTTTGTCAAATTGATAAGCACAAAGTAAATTATTAATTATCATATTGACAAGTATAAGTTATCATAAAATGCATTCTGTTGCTTAAAATGGTCATTCTGACTATCTTTGCCGTGAAATCAGATATAATATCATGGAAGTAGGCAAGAATATTAAAGCAATCAGAGAAAAGAAAGGTCTTTTGCAAAAAGAAGTAGCTGCAACTGCCGAGCTTCATGCTTCCAACTATTCTAAAATTGAAAAAGGAGATAGAGAACCTTCTATTGTGGCTTTAGATAAGATTGCCCAACTATTCGGTATGACTGTAGATCAGATCATACATTATGAAGGTGAGATTCCTCAAGACATTTCTGTAGAGGATAAAACTACCGCTGAGAAGATAAAACTAATACAACAACTTCCTGAAGAAGATCGCAATGCACTCTTTCATATAATCGATAGTATGCTTACTAAGTCTAAATTTAAAGACTTCTTCAATAAAAATGTGGCTGCTCTTTAAACAAGAATCCCGTCCACAAGGACAGGATTCTTTATATGTTTGATCTGATGCTTAAAGATGCTCAGACTAATTCACAACAAGAAAAATTGGCTTAGCTATCATTCTTCGGAGTCACTGATATTTAAATCATTACTCCAAAATGGAAAATACTGCATGTATTCTGAACGTGGATGCACTACAACTCTTATAAAGGGATAGACTTCTAACGTTGGTGACTCAAATTTTAATCCAAATCCACCAAGTTTAAAAATCTCTAAATATGGTCTATATGGGTTCGATAATGAATATCCCAGATTGACCATTTCTTTTTTGTTTACTTCCCAATTAAAATAAGCGACAATCACATACTTGTCAAAAAATGATAAAAATCTCTCTGAGTCTTGAGTCTCTTGCTCTATAATTCTACTTTCCAAAGCAAACTCAGAGCCTAAAACAACTTTTGTTGCATCGTAAATAATATTCGTTGACAGATTCAAATCAATGCTATTCCTATTAATCATTTCTCCACACAATAGTAGTCTACGTGCTAACTCTTTCAATAATAATAAAATTTGCTCTTTACTATCTCGATAATCCGATTGGCTATGTAAATGTACTATCGATTCAAGTTCCAAAATAAATGATTCCTTCATTGTTTTATAATCCTTCTATTACTTTTATTTGATCAACAACATTATCAATATTTGATAAGTCAGAACTCAAACTAATCGATGGTGCATTTCTATCTAAACCATATAAATCAAAATCCCGATCCACCCAAGATGGCATTTCATCTTTCTCAAATATATAAGAGTCAGGGCAATCACATTTACATGAGATGACTAAAATGCTTATTAAAACAAAAAGGTATCTATTTAGATTTTCATGATCTAATCATATTTTAATCGCCTTTAGCAATTCTGTTGAATTATCATCTAATGTAACTTTAATAAAATATAAACCCGCTGGATAATTTGATAGATTGAAATGAATATTCTGATTGTATATTTTCTCTTCAGATTTAATATGTTCGCCAAGACTATTTATTATTAGAAAGTCAGAAATTAATCGAGCGTTCGAATTAATCTCAAAATTATTTGTAAATGGATTTGGACTTAATATGCAGTTTTGTTCTACGTAACTATTCTTCTTAAGTTTATTTCTTTTGTAAATATCCGAATCTTCATTTTGTTTATATGAATCTTCAGAGTCACTGTTGTCATCTTGAAAACAATCATTTTCGCATGATGCGGTATTTGTACCTGAAGATATAATTGTTTCGATTGGACAATTTTTATATTGTAAAACCATTTTTACTTGGTATGGGTCACAACCAGGAGGAATTGTTACATTTACATTGTTAGTAAACCCTCCAGGGGTACCTGATAAAGTTGTTGTGTAAAGATAAATTTCATTATTATTCTCATCTATTAGATAAACTTTTGCTTGGTAAGCAAGTATTACTACACTAACTGTAACTTCGAATTCGAAGTTGTAAACACAATCATAATTATTTCCATATAGGCCGGTGTATGTAAATGTAGGACAATCGCGACATATATTAAATTTACAAAATTCTCCATCAGGACAAGGATAGGATACATTACAGTCTACGGATGGAGTCTCTTCGTTTGTTGTTCCATCACATTCAATAACATCATTATCGTCGCACATCTTACTTGCATATACGAAATAATCATCATTTTGATCTTTGTAATAATCCATTGATTCTGTACAGTATCCAACAACAATACAGTCATTTCCTTGAACAAGTTTACAAGGCAAAAGAGATTCAATATCAGGTATTGTTCCTATTACTGTAGGCGGAAAGTCATCATAACAGACTACATCCAAACTACAAAATGTACTTGAAAATGTAATACTTTCGTCATCACATTCCTCATCCATGATTACAGGTGGCTCAAAAGTAAATCCGATTAACGAATTTAAATGATCTGCACTATACCCTACATATATTGGGAAATCACTATAAGCAGGCCCAATCGCTGACCCTGCTTGATAAATACATCTAATCCATTCATCACCGCTATGTTCAGGTAGCCCTTCATTAGACTCCAAAACAATATAAGGTGTTCCCGGTAATATTTTTACATTTTGATATTCATTAGGAGCAACTCGAACTTTAAAATTACCTCCTAAATTAAATGGGTTTGTACCATCTTCAGGATTCCATACATAACCTGGAGGAAAATTAGGATGAAAGTTATAAGGTACAAAATCCCATGTATTACATGCAGGCGGGTAAATCAAATCGGTAGGATAGACTAAAGGGTATTTGCATGTTTCACATAGCGTATTGCCACTTTGAGCTAATAAACTATTAGGGCCAGCATCAAATTTAGAAATCATAGAGAATCCCGTTGTATATTCAGAATCTGCTTGTCTATTATCAAATTTCTTATAGTAACTGCATCCATTATCGAATGACAATTCGAAAGTATACATCCCTGGCTGAACAATTAAATAATCATGATTTGTACCGAAACATCCTGATAGTCCGCAAGAGTCATATGTATCCTGAACGTTACTGGGTGAACTTGGAACAATAGACATAAAGGATTTTTTGTAATCTTCATCAACACTTACTTTGTATATTCCTCCATCTGGATATTTTATTAAAAATTGGATTGGAACATTACATAAAATAAAGTCTTCAAAACTAGGATCTTCCTGACAATTAATAGCCAAATCTAGATCATATATAAATCGAACTTTAAATTCTTCATCACAAGAGTCATCTCGATCTTGTGACTTTAAAATTTTTGAAAAAGTATAATCACTACAATCATTGTCTTCATAACAATTTAAATTTATTTCTTCAGTATGAACGAATCCACATTCATCGGTTAATGTAACTATATAGGTTCCTGTTGAGTAGTAATTAATAGTGACAAAATCCTGTTCTGGCTTTATAACGCCACTGGATACAATTTCTTCGACTCCACCTTCAAGAATTTTCACTAAATTATAATTGATAAAAAAAGATTCTTGTTTAAGAACTCGCATAGTTATTTCTCCTTGTATGGCTTCTGAGCAATATTTTGTCTCGAAAGGATCAAACCAAACCTTGAAGTCATATTGATCAATACCAACGCATGTTTCTAGAGTGATTTCCTTCTCAAGCTTACACCCATATTTATCAATTACACTAACGACAATATCTGAATAAAAATCAATGAAATTCAACGAAATAGATAACTGATCTTCAGCAATCGTATTAATTACTGTTGGATCACTAGAAGACCATTCAATCTGGTATGGAGCTCCTCCTCCTTCGATGACTATTACTACTTCACCTAAATTTTCACCACCATATCCTGTGGCCATTGCAATCTTCGTCGGAATAATCTCAAAATCAGATGCATAATCTTCTGGATTCAAAGGATTTACTGACTTTTGCTCTATATGACTACAACCATAACTATCTGTCATCGTAACAGTGTAATCACCTGCAGAAACGTTTTCAATAAAATGTTCAATACTAGCCGTAGACCATTCGAAATAATAATCAGTATGATTATCAAAATCTGGATAAATAGAAAACGGAGTATCAAAATTACAATCTACTACCTCAGTCTCGACATTAAAATCAAAACTCTCTTCACCACACTCCTCCAGCTCCACATATTCCGACTCTTTACATCCATGATTATCTATAAATGTAAATGTGTAATTACCAGGACATACATTTTTGAGTGTATATGATGTGCCATCTATAGATATATTCCCTCCATCTAAACTTTGATCATCTGGTAACATGACTAATGTACCTGGTATCTCAGAAGCAATGAAATCAAATATTATAGTACCATTACATTGACCATTACTAGGCTTCAGTATTTTAGATACTTCAACTTGTGCTGAAGAAGCTACACTGATTATACAAAATATGAAAAGGCTTATTATGTGTTTCATGTTGAATTGGGTTGAATAAGTTTAAGATGATATTTTACAGAAGATTAGGGATTATATTTTTTCCATTCTTCGCCCTCTTCTTCGAGTTCAGTCCCTTCAAATCCTAAATGACTCATGAAAGTCATATACTCCTCCTTAGTCCTTGCAGTTTTGACAAGATTATCTGTAATGCCTCTTAAAAAAGTAAATATATTATCCGCAAGAATTATAAATTCACCTGAATCATCAAGTATAATTTTATCTATTTGATTGTCTTTAGTTCCAACAAAAATATTCTTATAACCTGTAGCAAGATATAGTAACTTGTTTTCAATAATGTCATCATCATTTGTGTTTAAAGAATACTTGATCATATCCTCTATAGAATGAGCATAAAACTGAATGTCTCCGTATTTCAAAAACGGATAAAAATAAAAACTCAACTCATTATAATCTAGCTCTTTCCATTTAAAAGTATGATAAAAAACCTTCAGGATAGGGGGGATTTTGTAATCATATTTTAATTCAATTTTTTCAAACTCAAAGTTTTCAAAATAGTGCCTTGTTTCAAATAAGTTTATTCCATTTAACATAATACTAAAATTTAAAATAAAGGTGGGTCAAAAAATTCTTTTAAGTCTTCATTAATTAGTTTATCACCTCCTGAGTGAGGAAATCCTAAACTGCCAACTTCTGTTGTGCTATGAACTCTACTTTGTACAGGGAATATATTTTTACCATCTTGATGATGATGCCATGTATGCTTTACACCATCCTTTGTGAAATTATTTTTACCTGGAGTCCATTCATAAGTACCAGAGCTTAATGGCAAAAATTTACCATCAGCATCTTTTGGGTATGGTTTTGAAAAGCCAAATTTTTCGGCTAATTGTTCATTCGCTTTTTTAAAATCAGCTGCCGTACCTTTTAAATTATCTGAGATATATTTAAATTTATCTGTTGGTTTTGCACAATAATTTTCAAACTCAGGGAATCCATTTTTGTCATAATATATAGTTACATCTCCAATTCCTTCTACATTCCTAGTTTCATAATAATCAACTTGGCCTTTCCTACCTGCAGGGGATTTTTGATTTTTCATATATTCCTTCATCTTTAGTTTTTTGTCGGGAGATAAAGAATTATACTTTTTTAAGAATTTTGAATTAAGCCGAATGTCATGACCCTTTTTTAAACCATTGTAGAATGACATGTCTAACATATCGTCCCATGCTTTTATTAGCTTTGGTTTAACCTTCAATAAATTTACAAAATCTATATCAGCAATTTTTAAATCTTCAAAAAACTTATCGACATTGGTATTTATTGACCCATCAGTTTTTACAAATACTTTTTTAAACTCTCCAAAAAATTCAGGATTATCAAACGGTAGTTTACCATTTTTAAATGGCGTCCATAAATCATCTATTTTGCTAGGAAAATCATCAAGGTATTTTTTCCAGACATCTACAAGGTAAGGGTTGTCAATAAATGCTTTGCAATTAGGTGTTCCTAAATCTAATAAAGATTCGCGAAATTGTTTTTGCAATGTTTCTGAATTTAGAATAGATTTTATTTTTTCATAAAATTGCTCTATATCAGGCGTATCGAAATCTTTAAGAAATTCACTAAACCCTTCAAATTTATCAGCTGATTTTTTACCTGCATTTTCTAAGAAATCTAGAATTTTTCCTCCACCTATTAAAATAACGAGAACAGCATTGACAGATGCTTTGACTACTGTATGATGTTGGATTTCTTTTCCATTCTCTCCTGATATATCAGCCGAAAACTGATCCATCATATTTTTCCCTACTGTTAGAGGATCCTTTACCGCTTTCAACATAGCACTTCTAACTTCAGGCTTGGTAATAACGGCTTCACCTAAATCTACTAATTGTATAAGGCCTCCTATCGGATTGTTTTCTAGAGCTGCATCACTTCCTCCAGCTATTGAAGGTGGAATTTTAAACATTGAAGTCTTGCCCTCTTCATTTCCTTTTTCTTTCCATGCTTGTTCTGGAGTTGCTACTTTTTCTATGGTATTCATACATAGACCACCAATCTCTTTAGTGATACCCCAGAAGTTGAGTTGGTTGTCCACTTCTTCTCTGATTCCAAACCTCCATAAGTTTACTCCATCAAGTTCTGGATCGAGATTAGCGGGTTTTTCTGCCTTAGTTTTTATACTTGATAGGCTTTGTTTTGCAGCAAACTTTAGATTTTCTTTAATTTGATCTTTTAGATCTTGCGGAATATTCCCATTTATTTTAGCATCAAATAGAGCATTATTGTTCTCATCAAAATGAATCCATACTACTAATGAATTACTTCCATCAGCTTCAAATGCGGACTGTGCTGCTTTTGATGATTCTTGCCACTCGTCGTTATAATTTACTAAACAATTCGCCGAACTTACTATAAATTTAGCTTCATAATTGAATCCAGCATCACTCCATACATCTTTACCAATAGCTACATTCTCTGCAATGTTTTCTCTGACATCCTGGGATAATCCTGCAAAATCTATTAATCCTTCATTCGCAGTATTAGGAGTATTGTTCACTAAGTTTGCTGGATTAGGAATTACAGATGATGCATAATTATTAAAAAGGGAATTATTGATCTTTGTGAAATCACCAAAAGGATCTCCTGCAATTTCGTTATTCTCAAAAGGACCACCCCATTCGTCACAATCATTGCTTATTGTTAATCCTTCATATTTGGTTTTCAGTTCTCCTTTGGATACTCCGTTTTCTACTTTTATATCCAACCAAATACCAACTGGCTTGTTATCATTTTCCCAATATTGAGTTTCTATCTCAGCTTTTAGTTCGCAACATTTGTCATAATCTTCTTCATCAGTAATTAATAAAAAGATTTCGCTTGGTGTGACATTAGAACAATCAGCTAGATATGCTGAAAAACTAGAAATAAGGAATTCAATTGGATCTACCTCTTCTATATCATTCTCCGTACAAAAGGATTTTGAGAATTTAATTGAAGTCAATTCTACTAAGCAAACATTGAAATTGTAACCAGCAATAGTTTCTACACAACTTATATCACAGTCTGATTGTCTTGATTCATTGTTTTTTTCATCTTTTAATCCAACCGGATCAACTATTTCAATATTTCCTAATAAAATGGGAAAATCTCCATATTCTCCTATTTCAGTTATAGGACATGATTCATCGTCACAATATCCATCTCCATCACTATCATTTTGTTGATATTGAGTTATTGTTACTGAGTTAGTTGCTGTACATCCATTATTATCTGTGACTGTTATCGCATATGATTCAGGTATCGGACTATTTAGGGTTATTTCATTACTTGATTGGTCTTCTTCCCATTTTATCGTATAAGGCTCTATACCTCCAGATATTGATGCATTTAAGTCTGTAGAATATTGATCTAGACAAAGCGAAATATCTCCTTCTATCTCAACTGATAATTCATTACAATCATCTTCAGGAAAATGATCAATATCATCACATATACCATCTCCATCTTGATCCTCTCCAGGACATGGGCTACTAGGGTCTGGAATACCTACACATTCACAGTTTTGGTTTACTATGTCACCTATTGTGCTTGCGTTATTATCATCACAAGAATTACCTATTGAATATGATATTGAAGAAATATTGGGAAAACAGTCTGCATTGTCGCAAACTCCATCTAAGTCAGAATCCGTATCATTTGGGTCGCAAGGATCAAACGGAGAGGTTCCATTATTTTCCTCTTCATCATCACATATTCCATCTCCATCTTGATCTTCACCGTCGCAGGGATTATCTGGATCTATTTCGCCTATGCAATCACAGTTTTCATTATAAACATCGTTTATTGTACTAGCATTATAATCATTACATGGCGTGCCCTGTCCTCCTGATGGTTGGTATGGGTTGCAGTCTTCATTGTCACAGATGCCATCTCCATCTTGATCTGTGAATATATCTTCAGATATAGTGATTGATGTTTCTGAAACACATCCCTCAGGTGAAGTCAATGTTACAGCATATTCGCCGCCAGAAGTTATTACTTTAAGCTCATCTGTAGTGCCATCACTCCATAAAATTTCTGAAATATTTTCGCCTACTATTTCTACCTCTATAGATGATGGAGGACATTCGTCAGGTATTTTCTCTAGTATATCAAAAGACATATCTACCACTGATACATTGTGATAAATTATTTCTTCAATAATTCCATCAGAGTTTTCGATGTATTGGGTTATTGTTTGACTTCCTTCAGTACATATTTCTACCTCTTCTTCAGAAGAAATTATTTCACCTTCTTCGTTGATCCATTTTATACATGGCGTTTGGGATAGCAAATCAGGGTCAACCGTGGAAGAATTTAAAGTGATACAGTCACCTTCACATATTTCGGTATTGATGATTTTATCTTCAGTTACTACTATTGTTGTACTTACGGTACAATCATTTTCTCCATATATTATTTCAATTGTATATTCTTCAGCTGCAATGTTATAAATCTTTAGATTGGGTGTAGCAAAAGTGGTTACTCCATTAGAACTGGTATATTCATCTCCATTTAAAGTGACAGTATATATAGCTCCATTTTTAAGACCATTAATATCAACACCTATTACCCCATTGGATTCTGATTCTGATGGATTTTGTATTACATCCGCTGACAAACCAACTTCGCTCTCATTTATACCTAGCTTTAATTTTTCTATCAGACTTGTATTTGCTTCACTATTCGGTAGTCCAGGAGACGATTCTTCTGATATCTGGAAATGATTCTTGCTGTTATTATTACTTCCTATAAATTGAATCGATTTATTATTCAATCTTCTGTTTTGAAATTCTATAGATGATTCTGGGAAGGGTATTGGAAATTCTTTCCACCATGAAATAGCATGTACTAGGTTTCCATTTGGCTCTCTGATTTGTGCTACATCACCAGCGTTTCTGAAAGGAATAAATTCATCCCAATTTTCTCCCCTATCAGGATCTAAACAACCATTGTATTGTCTGTTATATTGATTATGGGGATAACCCTCACATTTAATGAGGTAGTCATGAGAGAAGGGAATCTGAAAAACTCCATTTGCGTTTGGAAGATCATCAAGCGCAGGGTTAACAATATTTCCTTCGGGATTATAAATGAGAATTAATACTCCCGGATCAACCTTTGGGAAACTTGAAGAGAATATAATATGTGCTGGTTCATTACCCGTTCCAATAGATACATTGTTATTATCATCAACCTTATATCCTGCCAAATCTACTTTTGCAAATGGATTTTCTTTTTTTCCAATTACTAATAACTCAATATATTCAGCATTTACATGAAAATCCTCGTCATCTTCAACATAAGAACCAATTTCATTAATGATTATTGGTTGATCTATTACTTGATCACATTGAGAAAGAACATTTTGTAGAAAAAGGCAAGAGAGACAAATAGAAAGAAGAATTCTCATTTGGTCTAAGTTTATCGGATTTGGATTAAAATTAAAAACAGAGTCCCAAGAGTTATAAAATATGTAACTATCGTTGCGTTCCTTCTATTACCTTAATTAGGGACTCCAGTTTTTATATGATGTGGTCATTTCTTTTAAGATAAAAATGACTTGTGATATTTCTTAAAAAAAGAGCTCTCAAGAGTTATAAAATATGTAACTATCGTTGCGTTCCTTCTATTACCTTAAATAGAGAGCTCTTTGTATTATTTATAATAATATATATTTCCTTTGTTGAATGAACTGTCGAAATTATTAACATCAGCCTTAAGCTTGAAATGTTCTGTTAATTCAGATTTTACTGGATGGTTTATCTTATCATTTACCATAGCAGCTACTGTGCTTGTCAGATAAGAAGAAAGCTGTAAAAGGATACTGTCTCTTGTAACAGCCATTCCATGGTTTATGCCAGTTCTGTCTTTAAAACTTGATCTAAAACTTTCGGATGGGCCATTAAGAGATTGGTATTTGGTAATAATTGCTTCTGGATTGGTTCCAATTCTATCTGTCAACTCATTCACTAAATCTATCTTATATTCATTTATTGAACTTAGTTTAGAATCTACATTTCCAATTTGACCTGTGATATCTGAATATTTCACATAGAGTTTAAAGTCACTACTTGAAGAAAATAAATCTAAAAGTGATTTTGTAAATTCCCTTTTGTAGTTATCATTACTTCTGTAAGTTAATTTTGATCTGTAGCCACTTTGATTTCTTAAATTTAAAATTGCACCTTCATGGACTTCTGCGTTATCAACTTTTAGAAAGCCAAGTACAAATGTTGCTTCTCTACCATAAATTCCACTTTCAGTCATCTAGAACTTAGTATCTCCTGCAGATAAATCTTCAGAAATTGAATTTTCGAAATTTGGTTTAATTATGCTTGCCCTAAAGTTTCAAGTATAGTATTTTGTATAAATGATCTTCTTACCATGCTGTATTTTTTTTATCGATTCAAATATAGGTTGATATGATCTACATAAACAATACCCTATTCTTGGTATTTATTTAAAATGTATTTTTCATATAATAAAAAAAATGAATATGATTTAAACTTCTTGGTTATACATATTGCTTTTGAATATAATTAATATAATTTCACATCTTAATATTAAAGCCAAATTAAATGAAACGCTCATGACTGAACTTTAGAGACCAGAGGAAATAATTAAGATCATTGGTTAGTTTTTATTCCAATTCAAGCCAGAATTGAAATTTGTGCCTTTAAATTTTTATTTTTTAAGATGCCGAGAAAAAGCTACAGACACGCAAGGAGAATATAGAATCGTGGCTTTTATAACATTTCACAAAAATGTGGGAAAACACTATTAAACATATGTCGTTGATTTTTTACAAAAAAATAAAATTTTAAACGTATGAAAAAAATACTTTTATTACAAGCGATAATAGAAATGGTTGCGGGGGTGGTATTAATATTCAGACCTGATCTATTACTTATGAGTGAAGGGCAAGTATTGGAAACATTGATTGTAGCCAAACTATATGGAATATTAGCACTTACTTTTGGCGTTGTAAGTTTTATGCTTTGCAGAGTGTTTGAGTATAATGACACTTTCAAAAAAATAATTTTGATGATTATGTTCTTCCATGTAATGATCGCATTTCAAATGTATGCAGCATATAACCAAGCGACTATTTCAAATTTAGGAGCTTTTGGGTTACATATGATTTTGGCGTTCTTACTTTTTGGGGCGTATATGAAAGAGATAAACCGCTTTCCTTCACAGAAAATTGAGGAAGTAAATTAAATATTTGCAAACATTAAACTTCTCATAAATATATAAGTCTTATCTATTTGAATATGATTTAAATCATCTTAAATCTTAAATCATTGTTATGAAGATATATTTATCACTTTTTTTTATTCTTTTTAGTATTCTTGGATATAGCCAACACACCTTTTCAGGGAAAGTATTATCTGAAACTGGAAATCTTATTGGGGCAGAAATAAGTCTGTATAAGATGAATTCTGATATTGTTTATGGTGCAGTATCTGATGATGATGGATCTTACAGCATTAGCAATATATCGAGTGGGGATTACCGAATAGTCGTCAATTATCTGGGGTTCAAAAAATTTAGAAAAAGGTTAACGATAGATAATGACCTTGGGTGGGATGATGTAAAGTTAGAAGAAGATGTAATTGAGATCGATGGTGTTGAGATTACTGGAACAATGATACAAGCTATCCAAAGAGGAGATACAATGGTCTTTAATGCTGGAGCGTTCAAAACTTTACCAGATGCGGACGCCAAAGAACTGATAGCTAAGATTCCGGGAATTCAAATAGAAGGAGGAACAGTAAAAGCCAATGGAGAAAATGTAACTAAGGTTACTGTGGATGGAAGAGAATTCTTTGGAAATGATCCTAACGTTGCATTGAATGCGTTGCCAGCGGAGGTTATTGAAAGGATAGAAATTATTGATGAGCAAAGTGAACAATCAAAATTTTCTGGATTTGATGATGGAAACACTACAAAAACAATAAATATTGTCACGAAGGCTGATAAGCGAAATGGCGAATTTGGAAAGATATATGCTGGATATGGCGAAGAGGATAGATATCAAGCTGGGGGGAATATCAATGTTTTTAATGGGAACCAAAGAACTTCTGTAATAGGCCTTTCGAATAACATTAATCAACAAAATTTCTCTACGGATGATTTATTAGGAGTAACTGGAAGCAGTGGCAATAGTAGAAGAGGAAGGCGAGGTGGTCGAGGTCGTGGAGGAATCAATAATTTCTTAATTGGTCAACAAGCAGGAATAGCAACTACAAACTCAATAGGATTAAATTTCTCAGACAAGTGGGGAGAAAAAGTGGATTTTTCTGGTTCATATTTCTTTAATAAATCTGACAATACACTGGACCAAGATATTGAGCAAGAATACTTTGGGGAGGACATCGGTGGAGATGTTTACAACGAATCTAATCTTACAGAAAGTGACAACCAAAACCATAGAGTACAAGGTCGACTGAATATTGAATTTAATGACAAAAACACATTGCGAATTCAACCTAGGATAAGCTGGCAGGACAATGAAACCAATGAGTTTTCTGACACTGAGTTTTTACGAAGAGGAGGTGTAGCAGATCTAGCCAATAATATATATAATTCTGATCAATCAGGTCTAAACCTTAATAACAGCATCAGATTCCGTCATTCTTTCGAGAAAAAAGGAAGAACTTTATCACTTTCCTTGGGTAATAGTTATGCTCCCAAAGATGGACTGTCTTCACTAGAAACGAATCTATCTTTAGATACTACTCAGAATAATGAAATTCAGTTTAGTACAGATGACAATAAGGATTGGGGAATAGAAACGGAGATTAGTTATACAGAGCCAATTTCAGAAAAGGCGCAATTATCACTAGAATATGAATTTGAAAAAGATCGTGGAGAAGACGATAGAAATACGATTCTAGGAGCATCCATAGAAAATGGAAATCCAATTCCTTCATTATCAAATGACCTGATCACTGATGAGCTCACGCATACAGTAAGTGCAGGATATAGGTGGCGAAAAGATAAGACGATGATCATGGCTAGAGCTCGATTGGAGAATACATCGATCTCAGCAGATCAATCACTTCCATCTTCATTTATGTCGGACAAGTCATACACTAACTTTCTTCCTTTTGTTATGGCTAGGATGGAATTTTCGAAAAGCCAGAATTTGAGATTATACTATCGACCTAGAACAGATAATCCCTCTGCTAGCCAACTATCGGAGACGATAGATAATAGTAACCCTCTTCAGCTTAGCAAAGGAAATATAAACATAGAACAAGGCTATCAGCATAGTTTGTTTGCTAGGTTTTCTTCTACTAATACAAAAAAAGGAACAGTTTTATATGTATTTGCAGGGGGTGACTATGCTAATAATCATATTGGAGAAAGAACATACCTAGGAGGCAGAGACAATGAAATCTATGATCAGTTGAATATTGATCCTAGAGCACAGCTTACAATACCAGAAAACCTTTCAGGGTACTATAATCTAAGATCATATATTACAATAGGTCTACCGGTGACAGCAATTAAGTCTAAGTTAAATTTTAATATCAATGGAAATCATACAAATACTCCAAGTATAGTCGATGATAAAGAAAATGATATTGCAAACTCGGCTTTAGGTTTTGGTGTGAGTCTTACATCAAATATTAGTAATAATGTTGACTTTACAATTTCCTCAAATACAAACCTTGGGAGTGCAACAAATACCTTACAATCTGATCAAAATACAAATTATACAAATCAGACTACCGGTTTAAAATTAGATATTATTTTTCCACGGGGAATCATATGGAGAAATCAAATAAATCATCAACTTTATAGAGGATATGGCGATGGGTTTGACGATAGTTTCCTATTAGGTATAATGAGCATTGGAAAAAAGTTTCTTAAAAACAATAGAGCAGAAGTGAGCTTATCTGTTTTTGATCTCTTTAATCAGAATCAAGCAATAAGTCGTACCGTAAATAGTACATATATAGAAAGTACAACTAGCAATGTGTTGCAAAGATATTTTATGGTGAATTTCAAATATGATTTGAGGCATTTTGGAAAGAGTAATAGCAATAATAGATCAGAAGATAGAGGAAGAAGGAATCGATAAATCACTTTCTAAGTTTTATATTTGAATTAAAATTGAATAAATGAAACGCCGATGACTAAGCTTTAGAGAGCGGAAGAGGTAATTAAAGTCGTTGGTTAACTCTTCGTGCCCTTAAATTTTTATTTTTTAAGATTCTGGTGTACATGCTCTGACACCCAATTAGATGATAGAATTGTGGCTTTAAAAACATTTTGTAGAAATGTGGAAAACACGATTAAATATAAATCGTTGATTTTTTGAGCAAATAAAATTTTAAACATATGAAATATATCATACAAGCTTTTATACTTATCGTGTTTATGTCTTCATGTAAGACTGCAAAGGAAATTCCTACTGTAGAAGCAGATAAAGGGGTCTCACAAAATATGGAAAAGATAGATATTCCAGTTGCTGCGTCTGAAAAAATGGGTAGAAGCGAACGATTTAGAAAACCTAAAATTGATCCTGAACAGATCGTTGCTCAACTAGGCATGAGTGAAGTTCAGGAAAAGTCATTTCTTGAGTTTTGGGAAAAAGATCAGGCTGAGATGGATAAGCTAAGAGGCGAGTCTGATGGAGACAGAATGGCTACGCGAGAAAAAATGAAAGCATTTAGAGATAAGAGTAGAGCTGAGATTGAAGAAATACTTACTCCTGAACAATTTGCTCAATACAAGAAGATATTATCCAAGGATAGAATGAAGTCCAGGAGAGGACAATAAAGTGATTTAAAAACTCACTCATCATCTATCACTGCAAGTTATAAATCCCGCATTTCCTGCGGGGCCTTACGGCTCGGGATGATTCGGAATTCTTTAAACTGCTTCAATAAGTTATAATACTTCGGCAACAACAAAAATACTACCAGCTACTACCACAATATCATCTTTGTTAGCCGAGCTGAGTGCATTCCTATACGCAGCGGCGACTGAAGGATATTCTAGTCCGTTTAAACCATTGAGTGATGCTATTTTTTGAAGTGCATCTGTAGTCATGCCTCTAGGGATGTCGGCTTTTGCAAAATAGTAGATTGCATGTTTAGGAAGGTGAGATAAGATTATATCTAGATCTTTGTCGGCGGCTGTACCATAGACAAAATGTATCTTTTGGTATTTACGACTTGTGATTTCTTCCACTAGATGAGAGATTCCTGCGTCGTTATGTGCACTATCAAATATGACGAGAGGCTCTTTTTGTATAATCATTGACCGCCCTATGTAGTAAGTGAGTCTATTTATGTTTTCTAATCCATCTGCGATTTTGACAGGATCAAGTTGAAATTGATCTTTTAGAATCCATAGTGAAAACAAGGCAGTCACTAGATTTTTTAACTGATAGGGATTAGTCATTGTAGTTTTAAAATCTACATTCCAAGCATTGTCATTTATTTGAAAACTGTATGTTCCATTATCTCTTTGAATTATTCTAGATGATAGATCCGCTTGATAAATTTTGCTCTGAGTTTCATCTTTTTTACTGAGAAATACATGATTTATTTCATCTTGATACTCACCGATTATAACGGGAGTTTTACTTTTAATTATTCCAGCTTTTTCACCTGCTATTTGTTCTAACGTATCACCAAGCATAGATTGATGATCGAGACTTATGTTAGTTATGATGGATAGTAGTGGATTGATAATATTTGTACTATCAAGCCTGCCACCTAAGCCAGTCTCGATGATTGCTATATCTACATTTTGGTTTGCGAAATGAGCAAACGCCATAGCTACAGTAATTTCGAAGAAGGATGGTTGGATTCTTATGAAGTCATTTTTGTGACCTTCGACAAAGTTGATCACTTCTTCTTCTGATATAAATTCGCCATTAATCTTGATACGTTCTCTGTAATCTTTATAATGTGGAGAAGTGTATAGTCCTACTCGATATCCATTGGCTTGAAGTCCTGCAGCAATAATATGCGATGCTGATCCTTTCCCATTTGTACCCGCTACATGTATGGATCGAAATTTATCTTGTGGATTTTCCAGCAGTTCGCAGAGCGCAATAATATTATCCAAGTTTTTTTTGAATGCAGATACACCTTGCCTCTGATACATTGGCAATTGGTTAAATAGAAAACTCTGAACCTCTAGGTACGTCATATTAATGATTTACAATTATTGTGTAAAGATAATCTCAAAAACCAATTTTGATTCTATCTTGTTCTATAGAAATGAAAAGTGATATGCATTTTGATTATATTATTTTAGGAAGTGGTGCTGCAGGATTAAGCCTTGCCCATAGAATGGCAAGTGATAGATATTTTGATAATAAATCTATTGCAATTATAGATCAAGCGGTAAAAGACAAAAATGACCGGACCTGGTGTTTTTGGGAAATAGGCGAAGGGTATTTTGAATCCATAGTTAAAAAAAGATGGGATGAAATTCAATTCTATTCTAAGGCGCTAGATAAAAGGCAAAATGTAAATCCATACCAATATAAAATGATCTCGGGATTGGATTTTTATAATCTCACAATACCCTTTATCAAGCAAGCTGGAAATTTTACATTTATCAAGAGTGAAATATTATCTGTTGATGAATCTAATGAGAAAGCAGTAGTAGAAACCAGTAAAGAATCTTATACAGCTGATCTAGTTTTCAAAAGTTACCCGTCTGTAAGTAAACTTGATCCAAAAGATCATATATATGTAGACCAACACTTCAAAGGGTATTTTATAGAAACCGACAAGCCTACTTTCGATCCTTCATGTGCTACATTTATGGACTTTAGGATTGATCAAAAAGAGGACGCTAGATTTCTGTACGTATTGCCGGAATCAGAGACGAAAGCACTAGTAGAAGTGGCTCTCTTTTCAAATAGCCTTTTGAATCAGAATGATTACAACGTTATACTGACAGATTACATCAAAGATTTTCTTGATATTAGTAACTATGATATTCTAGAAGAAGAATTTGGTATCATCCCTATGACTACATACCCGTTCAAGAAGCACAATACAGAGCATGTCTTGCATATAGGAACGGGGGGGGGAATAGTGAAATCTAGTTCTGGATTTGCTTTCTCAAGAATTCAAAAACATAGCGACCAACTTATTCAATGCATAAAAAATAATAGACCTCTAGCAAACAGCTATAATGGGTTGCATGGGAGGCATACATTTTACGATAAAGTTATGCTACATGCCATGTTAAAAAATGGGGTTTCGGGAGAAGATATTTTTACAGATTTATTTTCTAAAAAGACTGCTGCCCAGATATTTAAGTTCTTAGATCATAAGACATCATTTATTGAAGATATTGGAATATTCAGTGCTCCACCAATGCTTCCATTTACAAAGTCTTTTTTTTCCGTATTGAATAAATAGATAAGGTCAAAATAAAAAACGGAAGAAAAACATAAGAAATACTTGTGTTTATCTTCCGTAAGTCGTCTTTTATGAATACTAGTATCCCGGGAAGGAGACTATCATAAAACAGAGTAATACCCCTAGCATGGTGCACGCCAACCATAGCCTAGCGTCTAGCCAGACGTGCTCGTCTTTTTGTTGTGCCATAATGAGTGTTTGCTCTTTTGATAAGTGAATCGTATGAGTATCGACTACATATCAAAAAAATATTTTGGTTATTAATTTCAACATTATCTTATTTGCCATAATGATGCCATCAGTTTTTTTTATCATATGTTATCTATACCCTTTTTTAGATTATTGATGAGGTAGAACTTGTTTGTGTTTTTTCACTAACCTATTGTACACTAGAAATGAAGGATTTTTACATGGCGATTTATTACATGTGATTCATAGTAGGAATTTAAATATTTGAAAAATACCCAAAAAGAAAAAAGTAACTAAGTAATACTTAGTTCCAAATGAAAGGCGCATTTCCTTTAGTATTGTAATTGATTAAAATTAATCATATTACTATTATTATTATGTTTATTTCTTTTGCTTCTTTTCTTTAGAATCCACATTTTTATGTTGAT
>JBLHWH010000081.1:0-27761 GCA_047628935.1 Halioglobus sp.
AAATATCCTAGGGGGTTCTACTTTTGATATTGGACTTTTGCTGTCTGGTAAAAGAAAATACTAATCGGAAACCTCGATAAACAGGGGTATTCAATTATTCAAACTAATGGAATTCAGAATTTCTAAAATTTACTCGGACAACACTAGTCTACAACACAAGAATCTATTTTTTATGGCCTTGTAAACTCCTTTTAGTCAATTATTTACTATATTCATTGGTACCAATAACTTACTTTAGTATATCACTCAATTAAAATACACGATGACATGAAAAAATTTCTAACGCTCCTCTTTATAATTATTTCCCAATTCGCTTTTTCTCAATTTGAATATATTGAGCTTCCTAATCATAATAAGGAGAGGTATGATATAGCACATATTTATGAAGATGGGCTTATTTTAGCCACTACAAGATATCCTTTTGGTATTTATGTGTCTCAAGACAATGGAAGCTCATGGGAGGAAATAAAACTTGATAATGTTGAAGGTAATGCTATTTATTATTCAAGGTTTCACATGAATTACAATAACCAACATTTTATTTCATTTGAAAATTTCATATATGAAATTAAAGTAGAAAATCTTAAGTTAACACAATTCTTTTCATACGAAGACGAATATGAAAACATAGACGACTATGGCTTTTTACCGAATGGCAATTTATTAGTTGCAGAAAGTAGATCCTTCAGACTATACAGTTCTAGTTTAAACTTAATAAAAGAACATGAATGGTGGACACATTCAGCGAATATTCTCATAGGAGAAAACGGTAAGAACTATGTAACTAATTCACTTGGTGCCTCAGATCAATTTCTTGAATTTAATGACAATCTTTCCTACATTTCATCAGGCATTCCTTTTTACAGTGACTATTATGGTCTTTTCTACTCTAACAATAGGATATTTCTTGGCTCTGGGTTCTCTGACGATGGAGGATTGACTTATGAAAGATATGCAGTAAATGATAGTATATCAATACAGAAAGTTTTTGTAAAAGATGAAAGAGTCATTCTACATACCCCTTCTGGTCCTTTCCTATCAAATGATTATGGAAATTCATTTGAGCTTTTGCCAATAACATTATCCGATGGAGTTAATGAATTATTCCTTCATTCAGAAAGTGGAATTACTATCACATCATATAATGTGTTTGGGTCACAATTAAGATCTAGCTCTGACAATGGTAATACACATATTGAGTACGATTTATTATTAGGTAAAGAATACTCCCGACTAACTGCAACAGATTACAATGGTAACATTATAGTATTTAATGACAATAACACCCAAAGATTCGATCCTGTCACGTCAGCTTGGAACGTTATTCCATCTAATTTTTGTTCTCCATATGGAAATATAATATCGCAAGCAAATGGAAGTTTCATCTCAAATGAATCCATTTCATATGACGGTGGTAAAAATTGGGATTGTTCATACTATTCTGGATTCAATGCTATATTTGATAAAAATGAAATTCTCTATCAATTAGATGACTATTATCCATCAAAATCGAATGACTTCGGATTATCATGGGAACTTATTTATCCAGAATTACAAGAAGAGTTCTTTCTTTATCATCTAACAACCACATCTGATGGCAGCTTGATTTCACTTGATAATGGTTTTTATTCTACAGGAGTTAAATATTTCTTTAAAGACGGAGGATCTACAACCATTGATCTCCCGGGTGGATTACAAGATGTCGTTTCTTCTTATTCTAGCTCCGAAGTATATTACAAAGTCAATGTTGCTTCTCAGATTGAACTATATCGTAGCATAAATGGCTACAGTGACTTAGAGAAGATAACCTTGCCTGCAGGCTTACCAACAAGTTTCAATGAAAACTTTAATATCAAAGTCGATTTTCTCAATAACGTTTATCTATATACTGACGACAAAATATATACGAGTAATGATACTGGTACTTCATGGGAAGACATCAGTCCAAATCATGATGACTTAATAAAAATAAATTCCATTTCTCTAGGTAGGGACTTACACTTATATATTAGTACAATCGGAACTAGTGTGTTAAAATCTATAGAACCATTAGGAAGGCTAAAAGAACTTGAAGTTGTAGTATTTCAAGATCTAAATATGAACTGCGAATATGATGAAGATGAAGAATCTTTAATTGAAGGATTTGAAGTTGCATTAAATGGGAGCATAAGAAAAATAACAAATAGTAGTTCCTCTCTATCCTTTAAAACAATTTCTCTGGAAAATGATCTTAATGTGGTAATAAACAATGACCTCTATAATGTTTGTGATTATGACCAATCTGTCATTTTTAATAATGATATCGATGAAGTAATCAGGTATATACCAATCACCATCGAAAAAGAATGTTCTGAATTAAAATTGAATGGTTCTACAACTATACTTCGAAGATGCTTCGATAATAAATATTTTATTGAAGTGACAAATGTAGGTTCGGTAGAAGCGGTAAACGTAGAAGTAGATGTCTTACTCGATCAATATTTCGAGTTTATTTCATGTACCGCATCAGTAATCAGCCAATTAGGGCAACAACTTAAACTGAATCTAGGAAATATCCCACGTAATAGTTCAAGAAGGTTTAGGATCGACTTTCTATTGTCATGCGATGCTGAATTGGGTGAAGCCCATTACCTAAATGCATCTCTAGAAATGGAAGACCCTTGTTACGACGAGACACTTAGTACAGCATTTGAGTGCAGAGAAAATATAGGTTCGTTTGATCCAAATGATAAGCAAGCACTTATTAACGGAATTTCAAATGTCAACATACTACCAGAAGATAGTTCACTAGAATATCTTGTCAGATTCCAAAATACTGGTACTGACACAGCATTTACAGTAAGAATAGAAGACCGTTTAGCTTCGGCATTTGATTTATCTTCACTGGAAATAGTATCAGCTTCTCATAACTATAGCTATGAAATAGACAGAAGAAATCTAATAGTAACATTTAATGACATACTACTTCCTGATAGCACTACTAATGAATTAGAGTCTAATGGGTTTGTGAAGTTCAAAGTAGATGTCAAAGAAGACTACAAGAAGGGCTACAACTTTAAGAATAACGCAGATATCTTCTTTGATTTCAATGATCCAGTAAAGACTAATACAACTCTGAATTATTATATCTGCAAGAATCAATATACAAATATCTATGATACTATATGTCCCGGAGAAGATTCCTATGGATATACTGAAACAGGAAGTTATTACGGAGACCTAGAAAGTCACCTTGGTTGTGATTCGTCTTGGTATCTTTATTTAACTGTTAGGGACGAACTGGCTATAGAGTGTCAACCAAATTCCGTAGAAAATCAATTCGATAATTTAGAAGTAGTAGCTTTCCCCAATCCAACAAAGGGTAATCTATATCTTAGTTCACCTAACCATAGGTTAAAAAGCGCTAAATTAATCTCATCTGCTGGACAATTGATAAATGAATATAATCTAAAAAATTATCAAATATTCATAGAATCAGCACCAGGAATATACTTTTTAGATATAACTACTTTTGAAGGAAGAAGAACCGTGAAGAAAATTATAGTCGTTGACTAAAGTGTATATCAATATAGATATAAAAGAGCACAGAATTAGAAATTCATCAATACTGTGCTCTTTTTCTTATTATCTTATCAACTCAAAAATCCTCTAGCATCTGATCTCTTTGAATACCACCACAATACAACTGAAAATATCACAAGCATCGCTGGAAAAATAGGACTTTGCTCCATCACTTCTAATGCATTAGTTCCAAAACAAGAATAACCCATTTGAATGATAATTGCGATCAATGAAACAAGAAATGCAGGAACTGTCCATTTCTTTCTCATAAGGAGACCTACAGATCCGACAAGACCTAAAATGGTTGCTATTCCAAATACAAGCGTCATCCATGTAGGATTGCTCATTATTAGTTCTTTTTGTTCCTCTGACATTAATGCTACCATAGAGTCTGTAAAAAATACTTGAAAGACAAAATTTGCTACTCCAGCAAGGTTCCATAATAGTGCTATGACACCCACTAGCCAATAGGTGACAGACACATTAGTTTGATTTGTAGACATAGGTATAGTTTAGTTTAGTTTTAGTTGATCTATGGACCAACCTATAGTTAGTTAATGCTACAATGTAGAAAAAGATTGGGAAGATGGGAAATGGAAGAAATATTAAATCCTAACTTCCGCTGAAAAATTAAAGATAAATGGAAGTCCTTTTCGACTATATGCATTAATTTCTGGCGTAGGCTGACGATAGTCTAAGTAGTATTCATTTTTGATAATATTCTTGCGATTTAAAACATTGACAAATTGGAGTTTGAAATCTATATATCGTTTTGATCTTTTACTAAAATCATACTTATACCCAATTCCAAAATCAACCTTGAAGTAATTGGGTACTTGTAGATCTAAATAGTTTTCATAAACTGGGCTGTGTATTACTTCTCCCTCTTTTTCGTAAGTTTCTAATGATGTAGGAGTGGAAAAATATCTGCCAGAAGCATATACTATCTGTGAAGATAATGTCCAGTTCGCTTTTCTCACTGATTGGTACATGGATAAGCGATGAGGCTGTGTAAATGGACTATTTAGCTCAAGATTAGATTCGTTTGTTATTATTTTATCATTGACATAATCGTACGTCCACATGAGAGAAAACCAACTATTTTGATATTGGGCACTTAACTCTAGTCCATGAATTCTCAATTGTGTGAATTCATACAAATCTTCTTCGCTGGTAAAATCAAAAGCAGAAGTCCAAATGTCATTTCCATTTTTCTTATAACCATCAATTGTGAATGTCCAATCACTTAATCGATATCTAATGCCCGCACTATACTGAGTTGTTTGTACTATATGGATAAAATTATTGGACGTGACTCCTTCATTTGATAATAGCCAAAACCCACTATCCACTTGTAAGTTGGTAGTAATTTTTCTACGATTCAAGTTTTGATGAAACTTGCCATAATGTGCATGTATAGTAATATTATCATTTGCAAAAATACTAGCATGTACTCGCGGTTCGTATATATTTCGGCTGAATATGGCTAGATCATAACTAGATGCTCTCATGCCCACCATCACTTCATACCAAGGTTTGGTAAATAACCGCAGATTAATATATCCACTATGCTCAGTCCCTTTTGCATCCTCCCGCGCGATAAACCACTTTTCCCAAGGCCGAGAAGAATTGGCATCATAAATTACATGCCAATCATATTTATCATATCCAGCGATTACAGCATATTTTGACCTTTCCCATGAAAGTTTAAATCTTATATCTTCTTGTTTTACACTATTTTGTTGTGTCAGAAAATCCTCATCTAACCTTACTTTATCATCCGTATTGAGATACATATAGTTATAATCACTAACGCCATAATTAACAGTAGCACTCAATGAATTGGTAATATTTTGATACCATTCAAGACTAAATCCCTTTGTATCGAGTGTGAAACTGTCCAATATTATTTCTGGTTTATAATCCTTTATTTGGTTATAAGTGAATTCATTACCAAATCCAATATAGTTGCCTCTTATATAAGAATCATTCCCAAGTTCTACTTGAGCTGATAAACTCACATCTTGAAATTCAAATTCTGGAACAATAGTTACATTCTCTGTAATCTCAAATAAATCAAGGTAGTAGTCAATATCTTGTATCCTCCCAAATTGAAAGGAATTACTGAAATATTTGTCATAGATACTAGACTGAAAAACACCAGAAAGTGATTTTCTATAGGCTCCTTTTATTTTCAGCCTATCTGAAAAAATTGATGTTTGAGCTCCGACATTGCGATACAAACCATTGATATGGCCAAAAATGCTCGTTGTATCGATGCCACTTAGATCCGTTTTTAGGTTTATTGCTCCTGAAGCCGAAGCATTTTCATCTGCGGAGGCACCATTCCTAGTGATATTTATTTGATCTACCATGAACGGATTTACCGAGCTTACTCGTCCGTAGAATAAACTATTCTGAAACAATCGCATATTATTCCAATTGTAACTTACTTGATCTGGAGGTCCACCTCGTATTTGTAGATCTTGCAGTGATTCGCTACTGTTATATACTCCTGGGATCATCTGTGCTTGAGAAAACACATCTCTGTCAGGTGCTGATGGCAATGCTATAGTTTCTGGATCTATTATATCTCCTGTTAGTTTTGTGGTAGATAGGTTCTTATAACTCTTAATCACAATATCATCCAATACATGCTCTTTGGACGAAAGTGAGAGATTTGAACCACTTTGCAATTCAGCAATAGTCATCTTTCTAGAGTCATATCCAAGATATTGTATTTCTGCAATATCGCTCTCAGCGAAGTGCCCATTTAAAATAGCAACACCTTCTAAATCAGTTACCACTCCATAATTGACCGAAGGAATTCGAATAGTTGCTCCAATGATAGGTTCCTTGGACTCACTATCAAAAATTTCACATATTATTTCTCCTTTACCTAGCTGTTCTTCTGACAGCTTATGACTTCCTACTGCAAATACACCTTCGCTTATTTCAGTAATTGGTCTATTAAAAATCACAGACAATTCATTTACAATAAGCACTTTGTCCTTGTCAATCGTACACGTAAATGTCCTTTTAGGAAGTTTATCAAAAATGTAATTAAACTGTAGGTCAGCATCTACCTCAATGGTCTTAATAATATTTGTAGGCGTCTCATTGATAAACACATATTTATCTGATTGGATAGTCTGAGAAAACGAAAGAGAAAATATGAACAGCAAAAAGATACTACTCAGACTTCGAGACCACAACTTGGTCCTTTTCGATCTTATATATATCTGATGTAACTGCATTTAATATCTCTGTTACTTTATGTAAATTATCAGTTGGCAACTCTCCGTTAAAATTATGCATATTGAAATGTCCAACAAACTTTGTGGAATAATATTTTTCTAAATCTTTGTACACTGTAGAGAGTGGAATTCCTTCAAAAACGATGCTTTTAGACAACCATTTAGGCTTATTTTCGCCTATTACATCCCCTATTCCAGACATTTCACCAATCAAACTATACTTTTGCCCTGCAATAAGATCAGCTCCCATTCCATTCGAAGATGATACGTTTACTTCTCCTGTAAAGCATTGTACCATAAGTATATCAGCTCCTAATTCCCATATATCAAATGTAGTACCCATAACTGAAACTATGCTATTATCCGTAACTACATTAAAGTCACCTTTTACTTGTACATCAAAGTAAGCACGACCGTCAAGCCAAATTTTTCTATTATTGGGGAATGTTGATTCGTTGTAAGATATTGTTGAACCCGGCGAAAGTATGATTTCAGTATTATCTTCCATTGCAATAAGAAGGGGTTCGTATGTAGTGTTTTCAATGATCTTATCTGGACCAAGAGATGAAATGTACCAATATCCCGCAGCTATTAATACCAAAATTGGTATTAACCATAGAAGATATTTTGACCAAGCATTTGATTTATTTTTGATCAACTTGGGCTCCAACTTTTTCCATTCAGCTTTTACATTGGTGGTTTCTAACTCAATATTCCCAGAATCAACAATAAATCGCTCCAAGTCGGCTGTGGAGTAATGCTTTCCTAGCTCAATCCGCTCGACAGAAGTAAGGTCACCATTGGCCCATTTCACTAATAACTCATCAACTGCATTCATACTTGATTAACGGTTTTGTTACTCACTACCCTACTTTCATTTGTAAGTCTTCTGTCCATCTACTAAGAATATAATTCTTGGATTATCTCTCGCGTTTATTATTGGAGTCTCTTCTAATGACTTTTCTCTTTATAATATTGTTCTCAACAAGATGCTTAAGCGCAATAGACATTCTTTTTTCAACAGCTTTAACTGACAGATCCAATGAGACAGCTATTTCTTTGTAGCTCATATCATTGAACCGACTCATTAAAAAGACTTCTCTGCTTCCAGATGTCATAGATTCAATTGTTGATTCCAACTTAGACTTAAATTCAACCATACGAAGTTGGTACTCTGGATCCATATTTTCGTGGTTAATTTCTAATCCCGATAGATATTTTTGTTTCGTTTTATCTCTTCTTGCACTATCAATGATCAGATTGTTTGCTACTGTAAAGAGATAAGATAGCGCTTTATCTTCGTTCACTTTTTTGCAATTGTTCCATAAACGTACAAATGCATCTTGTGCTAAATCAGCCGATGCTTCTAAGCTGAGACCTTTACTTCTCAAAAATCGTTGCACACTAGGTTGACACCGTTCGAATAGCTTTTTAAATATATCCTCTTTGCAGATACTCATTAAGAACCAAGTTTTGTTTTTGTCATTCCAAAAGTAATATTTCTAAATAGATTTTGCAGGAAGCTTTTCTAGAACGAAAAAATATAATGTTATCGAATAATTAAAATTTCATTTCAATAAAACAATATCTTGCCCCAACTATTTCTAGCTTAGGAATGATACATTAATAAAGTTCGCTTTTATACACAGGTGTTTTATTTTTCAACAAGGCAAAAAACGTAGACAATGCAGGGCATTGGCGAGGCTTTTTAACGCTGTAGAAAGATAAAATAACAAGTAGAAAATGTTACTTTATTATTGAATCATTCCTTAAACATAATTCTTATGAAAACATTGAATATTCTTCTTCTATCTCTAATTACAACAATATCTATATCGGCACAATCTTCTCAATACAACGTCCAGAAGGGATATGTAGCTAAAGGATATGATGTTGTATCCTATTTTGATAATAAAGCTGAAAAAGGTGATAAAAAATATACGATTGAACATGAAGGCGTGAAATTTAAATTTACTTCAAAAGAAAACTTAGATAAATTTAATGCTGCTCCAGAATCATTCATTCCTCAATATGGAGGATATTGTGCATACGCTATAGGCAAGAAAAGCGACAAGGTTAAAATCAATCCTGAGACTTTCGAAATCAGAGATGGAAAACTATATTTATTTTATAATACCATATTTGCAAATACCCTTGAAAAATGGTTAGAAGAAGGAGCCGAAAATCTTAAATCACAAGCAGATCAAAATTGGATCAAGATCAAAAAAGAAGATAAATAGTTAATGTGTGTTGAATAAATCGGGCTTAAATAGGCCGATTAGGAAAAACGATGAAACAAAACAATACTTTCGTGCATTCGCCCGAACGGGAAATATAAATTCAATAAATAACAAAATAACAAAACATTTAAATCTACATCAACAAATGTTGGTGTGTCTTTTTTTTGTACATTGTACCTTAACTAACTAACTAACTAACTAACTTAAAATTTTATCTATGGCTTTTTTACAACCCCTAATTGGAGGCTTAGCAGCTTTTATATTAGGATTTATATGGTACAACGCATTATTTGGCAAAACATGGCAAGAAGAAAGCAGGTATAACTGAAGAGGATGCACAGTCAGAAATGGCGTTTACTCATGGTTTGTCATTTTTAATGATGTGCGTAATATCTTTTGGGATAAATTATGTAATCAATATGCATGACCCGGCTGATCAAACCTTTGTAGATGGCGCATTTTATGGTGTATTAGCCTCCGCTCTTTATTGTGTTCCTGCCGTTGCAATAAATTACTTATACCAGAAAAAGTCATTAAAATTATTTACCATTGATGCAGGATATGTACTTAATTTTTGTGCCCTTTCTGGAGGTGTCATGGCTGCACTTAACATAGGTTAAGATTTAGAACAAGGAAATCTAAAAATAAACTAACTATCTACAACTATTATGGCGTTTCATTTGGAGCGCCATTTTTATAACAGAAATATTAGAAAATTATCAAGTGGTTGCTATATGCTATTTGTCTAAATTCTAGCCCTAAACATACTGGCTGATTTTAAAGCTATTTCGGCTTCTATTTCTTCTTTACTCATACTAGCAAAATCAACACCTTCAAACCATATATCGTATCTTGCTTCTATTATGATGGTCTTACTTTTACCTCTAAAAGATTCAAAAACGAAGTCTTTGTCGTCAGCAACAAGAATGGAAACTTCTTTTAAATTATTTTGACCAACTACATCATATATCACTGTATCTTTAAATTCTTCACCTTGTGCTATCTGTACTCTCTGAAACACATAATCGCCTTCGACTTCTCTGAATAGAGTATCCGCATCTGATGTGATTGGATGCCCCGAAATGGGCGTTGTAAACCGATTCTTATTTAAAATTTCTGGAAGACCGACATTGAAGGAAAGCTGGTCTCCATCTCCTTCAAAAATAACTGTACCAAACTCATAACTAAACCCATCTCTCCTGACTCTAATGACGTCATCTTTTGTATATTCTGTTCCATCATCTACATCAAGTTGAATAGAGTCCTCTACCTCATGGACTATACCATCCGTATACATCTTAAAATCTGAAAGGAAGTAGGCAAATTTAATTATCGAGTATTCCTGACCTAGATTATTGACTAACGTATCTTCTAGGAAGAGTGTAGTATCTCCATACTGATGAAATATGCTCAGTTTGACTTTGGGATATGTGCAACAGTCATCACAATCTCTGTCTCCTGCAATACTATAATTAGTAGATTCAGGATCTAAACAACCATCAATAGGTGTATAACACGAAATAGCTAGGACTACTGTCAATGTGAAACAAAAGAGAATAAAAGACCAATTCTTTACAATCATATATAAAAAACGATAAGAAAGGTAAATTTGCTACTTAGCCGATTTTTCCTTGATGATTTCATCCATAATTTTCTTTACAGCTTTTTTAACCTGTACTGAAAAATCTTTATCCATTATCCAAGCATAGTATTGACGATCATTTGCTATGATGTCTCTTACTTTCTTACCAGCGAATTTTCCAAAATTAAAGACTATTTCACCTTCTGGATTATACTTTAGCCTTTGTGTGACATCAACCATACGTTTATCATGCGTAAAATCAGCAAGAGCCCCCATGTCATTTTTAATTGGAGCAGGAGTCACAAAATCATCCCCATCAACATAGTCTACCCCGGCATATCTCTCCAATTGACCTACTAATACATCGACGGTAGCTTTTACATCTGCCAATGCATCATGAGCATCTATTAATTCTTTTCCGCAGAAGTGCTTTAGTGCAGCTTTTAGCGTCCTAGGTTCCATTTTATAGAAAATCTTTTGCACATCTATAGTACGACGTTTTTCGATCTCTAGATCGTAGCCATACCTATGAAATTCTTCCATAAGCATTGGTATATCAAACCTATCTGAATTATAACCAGAAAGATCAGCAGTACCAATAAACTTAAATAGTTCTTCAGCCACATCCTTAAACGTAGGCTTATTTTTTAATTTGTCAGGAGTAATCCCATGTACATTCATCGCCTCTTCCGAGATCGGAATACCTGGATTGATCAGCATTTCTAATTCGATTGGATCTCCTCCATCTTTAGGATATTTGATAAATGCTATCTGCAATATCCTATCTCTCATGACATTTAGTCCAGTAGATTCGATATCAAAAAATATAAGGTCTCGGTCGAGATTAAATTTCATGTTTTTAAGTTTTATAGCACAAAGCTATTGTTTTTACAAAGAATACTACTTAGAATGCAATACTAATTCCTCAAAACCATTGGCAAAATACTTTTCCAACTTTGAGTCGCCATCCGAATCATATATTAAGCATGCTTTAAAGTTATTTTCAGCTAAAAATGCTTTCGCCTCTTCTAGACTACTGACCATAAGTGCTGTAGCCAAACCATCAGCTGTCATGCAATCATCTGTGATTACTGTTGCACTCAACAAATCTGACGTCGTTGAATAGCCAGTTATAGGATCCATTATGTGTGCTATTTTTTTACCATCTTTTTCATAGAACTGGCGATAGCTTCCGCTCGTTGCAATAGATTGTCCGCTGAGCTGCACCACCAATTCCATTTCTGTAAGCGCTGATCCCTCCATAGGTTTATTGATAGCCAATTTCCATGGTTGCTCAGACTTACTTACTCCAGATCCTCTTGCTTCTCCACCAATATCAACTAGATAATTGATTACCCCTTCTTTTTCAAAATAATATCCAATCACATCTATACCATACCCTTTTGCCAGGCTCGAAAAATCCAACTTTGCTCTGGCATCCGATTTAGATACAAATTTTCCATTTTTACCTTCTAATATATTAAATTTAGAATTCGCAACGAGCTGTTGTAGTTCTTTTGACTTTGTCGAATCAATCTTAGTTGAGTTATCTCTCCAATAGGTTAATAGGGGTAGAATTGCCGTATTAAGCTTACCATTCGTCACCTGTTGCAGTTCAGTAGCTTTCTTCAATACAGGTTCGAAAAATGGATCATCAATGGGTAGGTCAATCCCTGTTTCACTCTCGTTCAGTTTGCTAATTAGCGAAGAAGGAATGTATGTAGACAACGAATTATTGAAATCCACTAGTAGATTATCGACTTCATTTTTTACTTTGTGAGGATTGCTCCCTTGATATGTTATAGCATAGTACGTGCCCATAGTTTCTCCTGAGAACTTATGATACTCCGCTGTTTTGCTACAAGAAATCGTAACAAGAACTAAAATTAATAAAGCAAACCTATACATGTTCATTTACTTAAATTACAAATAATAACAATAAAATGCAGCCAATTAACTAAAGTGTAAAATTGGCTTTTTTTAACCTCTTTTTTTCTTCATTGAAGCAATAATTTAAGTGTTTACATTTTTTTAGTAACACCTGACTTCTTTTAATTACCCTAAAGAAACAATTTCGATTAATTAAACCTACCTAAGTCTATTTACAATTCGGCTACAATTGTGTTTTAAATGACATTTTTCAATTGAATTTATAGTCTACCTTTGGCCTTATATTAAAAACATGTGAAGTTAATTTACATAAGTAAATTGACTTTACAGAAATCATATTTAAAATGGATATAAAGCATCAAGAAATTCAAGATTACTATGGTAAAGAATTGGAATCCTCAGAAGATTTAAAAACCAATGCTTGCTGTACATTAGTGCCTCCACCAAAACATATAAAGGAAGTACTAGGTCAAATTCATGATGAGGTGCATGCTAAATATTATGGCTGTGGGTTAACCATTCCATATGAACTTGAAGGTATGAAAATTCTTGATTTAGGATCTGGAAGTGGCCGAGATTGCTATATCGCATCTAAATTAGTGGGTCAAGATGGTTATGTTGTAGGTATTGACATGACTGATGAGCAACTTGATGTAGCCAACAAGTATATTGATTATCATACTGAAGCTTTTGGTTTTAAACATTCCAATGTAAGATTCATAAAAGGAAACATTGAAAAATTAGATGCGTTAGATCTTGAAGAGGGATCTTTTGACATCATTATTTCAAATTGTGTTATTAATCTTGCAAATGATAAATCTAAAGTTTTAAAAGATGCATATCATTTACTAAAACCTGGAGGAGAAATGTATTTCAGCGATGTGTATAGCGATAGAAGAGTTCCACAATCATTACAAGACGACCCCGTGTTATGGGGCGAATGCCTGAGTGGAGCCATGTATTGGAATGACTTCCATAAAACTGCAAGAAATGCAGGTTTCACTGATCCTAGAACTATTGAAAACAAAGCGATTACCATAGAAAATGAACAACTCCAAGAGAAAATTGGAGATATTAAATTCTTCTCTGTTACCTATAGATTATTTAAGATAGAAGGTCTTGAGGAAGATTGTGAAGACTACGGTCAGGCTATTGTATATAAAGGAACTATTAAAGGCAAGCAAAGTTCATTTGACCTTGACGATCATCACAATTTCCAAAATGGAAAAATAGAATCAGTATGTGGTAATTCATATAAGATGCTTAAGGAGACAAGGTTCAATAAGCATTTTGATTTTTTTGGAGACTTCAGTACACACTATGGCATTTTTGAAGGATGCGGGGGGGCTATGCCGTTTAGCATAGATGGGACTGAGGAGGGCAGCTGCTGTTAGGCTTTTTCTCCCGTCACGTGTTCAAACCTTTCTCCCGTCTTATGTAGTGCTTCGACATTAAAATAGATATTGCTGAGCGATTATGATAGTAATTCATTGCTCAATGAACTTTGGGTTGAAATATCATACTCGCTAGGTCTCTTTCGGGCAACATGCTACTTCATTGGTAATCTGATTGAATAAAATGTATTCGATGCTTCGTGGACTCAATTGAAATCTTTGATGCTAATGATGTCTGTCTAAAAATGATTGCACGAATCATATGATTCAATACCTTATTCAAATTAATGTTATAAAAAATAAAAAGGGTAACACATCTAAGTGTTACCCTCTTTTATTTATCTAAAAGTTATTGTGATTATTTGATCACAGATACTTTTTGTGTTGCTACTTTATCACCAGCAATTACTTTGAATACATAAGTACCCGTTGCAAGATCAGATACATCGTATCCTACATTTTGCTTTCCAGTTACAGTACCAAGATTTCTCTTTGATACTAATTGACCCATCATGTCCGTAACTTGGATTGATACATCAGCTGAATTTCCTACATTGATTTCTACATTAGTAAAATCAGATGCTGGATTAGGAGATACATAAGCTAAGTTAGCATCGTACACTTCAGTAGTCGCAGTTCCTGGAGATAATAACCCATTCATTATTGCATCATTTAATTTTGAAGATATCGCGTTTACTACCCGACCTGCAGAATTAGTAATGATAGCTATAATGTGCATGTTTTCCATTTTCCAGTCCGCATTCATATTGAAGTCTCCCATCTCAACAATGATAGATTCACCTGCGCCAAAGTTACCTTTAACACCATTCACCCCTTCAAATCCTCCGATTAGAGCTCTTCCAACGTGAGAATAAGGCCAAAGATTAGATCCTGAAGGACTTCCGAAATATTCGAATCCTCCCATAGGTCCATTTCCTCCACCAGAATATGCATTAACTTGATTCCAGTCATCTCCATCTCCAGTAAGATTATCTTCAGTAAGAACGACTGTAATATTGTAATCGGCTGATGCATTAGCTTCAGCTACTCTAACTCTAACATTAGAAACTAATGAACCTCCATTCTCGTCTGCGCCTATTTCTACAGTAACCTCAGGTGCTTTTGACATATCTGAGATAGATGGTCCTACAATTGCATCTGGGTTAGCAATATCAGTTCTATTATATATTACAGAAGGGAACCCACTAAATTCTGGAAAACTTGTGATTGCATTATCGTAAGCAGATAACGCCATAGGATCATTATTGTGTACAGCTATAGCAACAAAATTATGTCCAAATCTTTTAGACATTTCATCCATATATACAGTTCCTCTTGGACACCACGTACACCATGTACCGGTAGCTTCTTCTACTACTACAGCTTTATCAGGATGCGTTTCAAACGGTTCAAATCTGATCATTGCACTATTATCAGCTGTTTCATCATCTTCATCCATTTCACCATTTACATTTGAAACAGATACCACTATGTTGAAGTTATCTTCTCCAGTGTTTATTTTTTCAGCAATTGAATATGTTGTACCGTCTCCCTTTTCAAGAGAAAGACCATCAAATGTAGTAGTAGTCTCTACTCCATCATTCATAACTGTAACATCAAAAGATGTAACAGGCTCATAACCACTATTTATAAAAACTCCTGATACAGGGTATTCAATATTCTGTCCACATTCGTTAAACTGAGTTCCACCATTAACTGTCATCGCATAGCTTCTTCTTTTTGAATTAACTGGTCCATCAGCGATGATTATATCATCGATACCTACACCATAATTCCATGCTGCTCCATCAACATATTCAAAAGCCAACTTTACAGTTTCACCTGCAAACTGATCAACACTTACAAATGCATAATCCCAAACTATTGGTCCATAATCATTGATGATCTCCCAATTTAAACCATCATCATAAGATGCGTAAATAATGAAAGTTTCATCGTTTCCTTGGTAATCTGCATCTACGAAGTATAAATTTAATTCAAGAACCACTGGCCCCGTAACCGCCGATAAGTCCATATTGCCAGTTTCCAATCTTCCGTTTCCAACGTGCGTACCTCCTAGTCCATCATCATTGAAAGCCATGAAATTCGACGAATTACCAGTAAGTGGGAAAAATTGAGAACCAAGAGAACCAACATCTCCATATGCCCACTCGCCTTCAACCGTCCAGTCTGCTGGCTGTCCAGCTTCAAAATCTTCAGAATAGTAAGTAGTTTGCGCAGAGGCAAATCCTACAAACAAAAATGCCATCACAGCAGAAAGTAAAATTCTTTTCATAATATAATAAGTTTTAAAAATAGATATAGTTAATAATAAATATGCAATTCTTCCTACAAAATAAAAGTCGCCACAATTCTTAGCAAGAAAGTAAACATTTGGATAGAATAAATATTAATCGACATTGCGAAAGTAAAAAAAATTACTCCACTGTCTGTATGTAGTAACTAAAATAAGTCTTCTTGAGGACTTAAAGATTTTTTATCCTCTCAAATCACTAAAATCAACCTAACATTGTCATCTAAAACATACTTCATATGATACAAATAATATATCGAATAAAGGCGAATGACTTGAAGCCTGACGTAATATAATTTGGCAAAATCAAAAAATACAAACAAAACACCTAAATGTCATACCCTAAACCAATTGATACACTTCCATTCATGGGTTATCAATAAAATTAACCATATTTATTCTATCGTTAAGAAAATACAAATAAAGCAACCCTTTTTAACCTATCGTAGTATGAGTTATTATGATATATATATAAGAATCAAGATTGTCTGATATAAATTCCAAACGAAACGACTACAAAAATCAACAGATGAAACATACAGTAATAATAGGAAATGGTATAGCTGGAACTACAGCAGCAAGGTGGCTCAGAAAACTAAGTGATCAAAAAATCACAATGATTTCATCTGAAACAGATCATTTCTTTTCAAGAACTGCTTTAATGTACATTTATATGGGGCATATGAGATTTGAGGATACGAAGCCATACGAAGATTGGTTTTGGGATAAAAATAGAATTGAACTTGTAAGGGGCCATGTAGATTCTATTGATTATAGTAATAAATCTCTTGGTCTAACTTCTGGCTCAGAAATAAAATATGACAACCTTATACTGGCTTTAGGTTCAAAATCAAATATGTTTGGTTGGCCTGGTCAAGATCTTGATGGAGTAGGTGGGCTATACAACTTCCAGGATTTAGAAAACATGGAAAAACATTCCCCCGGACTAGAGAAAGCAGTAATCTGCGGAGGAGGTCTGATAGGAATAGAAATGGCAGAAATGTTTCACTCAAGGAACATCGCTGTCACTATGCTAGTGAGAGAAAACAGTTATTGGAACAATGTACTTCCTCCAGGCGAATCACAAATGATAAGTGATCACATCAATAAAAATCACATTGATTTGCGATTGGGTGTAAATCTTGCCGAAATAAAAGATGACGGAACAGGCAAAGTAAAATCAGTAGTCGTAAAAGAAACTGGAGAAGAAATACCATGTGGATATGTTGGACTTACTGCCGGAGTAAGCCCAAATGTAGGGTGGCTCAAAGAATCTGGGCTGGAAATAGAAAGAGGAATCATGGTAGATGGTCATCTCGCTACAAATATGCCAGATGTGTATGCCATTGGTGATTGCGCACAATTGAAGCAGCCAAAACCAGGAAGACGAAATATAGAAGCTATATGGTATACGGGTCGTATGATGGGTGAAACAGTAGCGTATAACATAACTGGTAAAACAGTAGACTATGATCCCGGCATATGGTTCAACAGTGCCAAGTTTATCGATATAGAATATCAAGTCTATGGTGATATGCCAGCTCAGCATGATGAAGCTACTGAATCATTGTTCTGGAAACATTCGGATAATGAAAAGAGCGTACGGATCAACTATGACAAGTCAACGGGGACAATCAAAGGATTTAATCTTTTCGGTATTAGATATAGACATGAAGTATGTGAAAAATGGATAAAGGATGGTACACATGTGGAAGAAGTATTGCAGAATCTTGGTCTAGCTAATTTTGATCCTGAGTTTTACAAACAATACGAAGGTGATGTTGTGCATCTCTACAATCAAAAATCTGGCAATAACCTAACTCTTAAGAAAAAAAGAGGTTTAAGAAACGTGCTTTCATTTTTAGGAGCATAAGAAAATCACACAATTCGACAAAAAAAGCAAACAAGCACAGAATGAAATTTATCCAAAACATAGGACTCGGTCTTTTTATAATATCTCTTCTAGCCTTCGTGGGAATGCTTGGAGTTGGTCATCAAAAACTATCCGCAGACAATATACCTGGTAATGAATACCATAAAAATGCAATCACCAAAGCTGCAGAAGAAGCTGGCATACTAAACACAGAAATGAGCAATATTGATTTTGTTTCATCATTTAAACAAGTACTACAAACAGCTCAAAAAGAACAAGAGCAACTCAGTACATCTGGGTTGCCGAGTGGTGTAGATGAATGGAACTTCAAAATAGGGAACTGGAAAATGGATGAGTATGCAAGTAGCGTCGTAAAAGCTTCTGCTGCTGGACCAGTCCAAAATAATCCATGGTTATTTTTCTTCCTCACTTTTGGCCTTGCAATAATTGGAGGTCTTTTATTTATCATACCTAAGTTTTTTGAAACTCCGGGTATAAAGCACAATGGCATCTACCATGATTCACTCACTAGAGGATTAAAAGTAAATCTGAGGTCTGGTCTTTTGATTTTCACAATAATTGCGGTCATAGTATACGGATTCATTAGAGAGGGAAATCTATTCTGGCCTTTAATCACTATAGCTATAGGTGGAGCCATTTCATATTTTGTATTTTTCAGAGAAAGATCAAAAGATAACAATCCACAAAGATCGGCCTCTCCTATTAATACAGGATGGCTTGGAGTTATCGCAGGATTTGTTTTGATTGGATTCTATATATTGCTTTATTGGAAACCAGAATACATCAATAATTGGGTCACAATGGTAAGTCCATTAAGCGAAATCCTCAATGGAGGAGAAGCTAGTCGTTGGTTTTTATATGGAATGATGTACACTATCATCATGCTAGTAATGGGCATAAGAATGCTCGCAAAATATCAGCACAATAAATACCAAAGAGTAAGAACATATTCAGTTATGTTTTTCCAAACTTCATTTGCTTTTTTAATACCTCAGATACTGGCTAAATTCAATATGCCCGCACCTGACCTTAAGAATATGTGGCCTTTAGATTATTCATTCTTCTTCGATTACAGATTGGACGAATTGGCCTCAAATGGCACTTTAGGAATATTCATGTTAGTTTGGGGTATTGTTCTCTTTTCTATCGGAGTTCCTGTTTTTGTATTTTTCTTTGGTAAAAGATGGTACTGTAGCTGGGTGTGTGGGTGTGGAGGATTAGCGGAGACGATGGGAGATCCATTCCGCCAACTATCTGACAAGAGTATGAGAGCTTGGAAATATGAGAGATATATTATACATGGAGTGATGGTCGCAGCTGTAGTGATGACTATCGGTGTGCTTTACACTTATTTCACCGGCAGTTACAGTATTTTAGGAATTAATACCGCTGGTCTCAAATCTTGGTATGGATTCTTTATCGGAGCTGGATTCGCTGGTATTGTTGGCACTGGTTTCTATCCTTTGATGGGAAATAGAGTTTGGTGTAGATTTGGTTGTCCACTTGCTGGGTATCTAGGGTTGATCCAAAAGTTCAGATCCAAATTCCGAATCACTACTAACGGCGGTCAGTGTATCTCTTGTGGTAATTGTTCTACATATTGTGAAATGGGTATCGACGTAAGATCGTATGCTCAAAAAGGACAAGATATCGTAAGATCTAGTTGTGTCGGTTGTGGCGTTTGTGCTGCAGTTTGCCCAAGAGGAGTATTGAGGCTGGAGAATGGTCCAAATACAGATAGTAGCAGAACCGCTGAACTTAGAACGATCCATATCAGCGAAGGAGAGATCAAGATTTTGTAAGAGATCTCCTTTTCTTATAATTTACAGAAATTAACTATATGGAATTCGTGAAAATAAAAGTGAGAGGAAAGGTGCATGGTGTAGCTTTTCGATACTATACAAAAATTAGAGCCGAATCATTAAACCTCACAGGGACAGTAAAGAACCTAGAAGATAGTTCGGTACTCATATATGCTAGCGGTTCAATCATTTCAGTAAATGGCCTTATATCATGGTGCGAAAGTGGTGGATCACCCGCAGCAGAGGTAAATCATGTGGAAGTGACAAACCTGGATATAAATAGTTTAGAACGTTTTACCGATTTCTCAATAATCAGATGATTTATTCATAGTTTTGTGACAAATCATAATCAATGTTTTTCCCTATTGGTGATACACAAGTGCAAGGAGGATATAAGCCATATGTGGCCTACACATTTTTGGTTGTCAATGTTCTAATATTTTTATATGAATTTTCCTTAGGAAGCGGAATCAACCAATTTTTGACTACATACGGGACTATCCCTTCCGAGATAATCTCGGGCGAGGATTATTATACTTTGTTAACGAGTATGTTCCTACATGGAGGCTGGATGCATTTAATTGGCAACATGCTCTTCCTGTGGGTCTTTGGGGATAACATAGAAGCGACAATCGGTTCTGTCAAATTCTTTATCTTCTATTTACTAGGCGGATTAGCTGCTGGTTTGGTTCATATATATTTCAATCTTGGAAGCTCAGTCCCAGCCGTAGGTGCCAGTGGAGCCATAGCTGCAATTCTAGGTGCATATTTGGTCATGTTTCCAAAATCGAAAGTGAAAGTTTTTGTACTTATTATATTTAGAAATTATCAAATCCCAGCCCTTGCATTCTTAGGTCTCTGGTTTGGTCAACAACTGATATCAGGCCTTGGTGAAATAAGTAAAACAGCAGATACCGCAGGAGTTGCTTGGTGGGCACATATCGGAGGTTTTGTATTTGGGGTAGCTTGTGGTTTTCTATTCAAAGGAATGATTCGATCTGATAATCGGAACTATATACCCAGTTTAAAAGATTATGTTTGACCAAGCTAATAATTACATAAGACCGCAATGACCTTTTTAAAATAGAATGACAAAAAAAGTACAGCTATATAAAACTTCAGATGCCGACATCATCACTGCATATAAAGCGGGAACTGGTGATCTATCTGAGCTGTACAATAGATATGCGAATCTAGTGCTAGGTTCATGCCTTAAGTATTTTAAAAATAAACCTGACGCGGATGATGCAGTAAGTGAGATCTTTTCATTAATAAGTAAAAAGCTTAAAACACACGAAGTAGAATCATTCAAATCTTGGTTATATACAGTGACTAGAAATTACTGTATAGAGATCTTACGAAAAAATAATAGACAACGTGACAAAATAAGTACTGCAGAAAGCATGTATTCTGATACAATATTCCATCCTGATGAAGTAAAAGATGAAGTATTGATATCAAAATTGGGTAATTGTAAAGACGCACTTCCCGAAAAGCAAAGAATGGTGATAGATATGTTCTATTTTCAGAAGATAAATTATAAACTTATCTCCCTTAAAATGGATATTTCTTGGGATAAAGTGAGGTCTTTTATGCAGAATGGTCGGAGAAATTTAAAAAATTGTTTAGAGAAATGACTTTTTGTAAAATTCTGTTGTTGTAAACAATGAAAGTTTTTTTAATGACATTTCATATAGATGAAGGAAAATAAATAAAGAGTTAAACTAAAAATTCATTAATTTCGAGATTGAAGTTAATACTTCAACAAAAGTTAAAAATGATTGAGAAATCTGAAAAATATTGGGTAGACTTATTAGAACAGTATAAACTGGGAAGTATCTCTGAAGCAGATAGATTCGAGCTTGAAAAAAGAGCTTTGGATGATCCTTTTCTATTTGATGCGCTGGAAGGATTTTCAGATGCATCCCAGTCTACTGCATCTAAAACTAAACTACTAACGCTTCCTAGAATGGCAGCTGCCGCATCATTAATCTTTTTGGTAGCTATGATGTTTTTATTAAAAAATGATAGCGCCCCTGATACTGCAAGTGATCAATCTATTGCAATGGTCTTGGATACAAGCCCAGAAGAATCTCAATCTTCAATTGAAGAAGAGATATCTCCAGTAGAAAAAGATAAAAATACAGATAACGCAGAATCAACTTCTTCTTCATCCTCGAATAAAACAGCTAAGAAACCAGAACTAAAATCTAACACAAAAGAAAGCACTGACAATCAAATACCTGCTATAATAAAGGAAACCAAAGAAGAATCAGTAATAGGAAAATCTAATACTCCAACGTCTAGAGTTGAGGGATTCGAACCTGACAATACAGCTCCAATTGCTGAAGGAATGGAAGGTGCAGAAGAAATAGAATCAGATGACATTATAGTAGCATATGCAAAGGACGAAGTTTCTATTCCAAAAAATGCTAAAAAATTAGATAGCAACACTCAAGGAACGCAACTAGGTATAGAAAGTGCAGGATCTCAAGAGGTGGCGGACAACAACCCGATTACTTCGCTCCAAAAGGCCAAAGTGTCTAAAAATGAAGAAGCTACTTCAACATTCTATAAAGTAAAACCAGCTATAGGCGACAAGGACTTTGAAGAATTTGTAAAAGAAAGTATAGACAATAGAGGCTTGAGACAAGACACTCCTCATGAAGTCACAATCGAGTTCAATATCGATAAAGATGGTGTACTTTCTAAATTCCTACATATCTACAATGGCTGTTCCGAATGTGGTGGATATGCTATATATTTACTGAGTTCGTCAGGAGTATGGAAGACTGTTCCTGAAGGTCAAGAAGGAAGAGCAAGGTATACTTTGGAGTTTTAACTACTTTATATCGAATGGCACCATTTCTTCTAAAGCCATCAACGTAATGTCCTTTCTTGCGCTGTTGAATCCATCATTATATATCCCTTCTTGTGGTTCTACATTAGTAGCAAAAAAGAATGTGTTGTTTTCCATCTCTAAAAACCCTACGAACCAACCATTACAATGATCCCTTTCATTGGATAAGCCTGTTTTTCCTGAGAGTACATATTCATCATTTTGATTGATGACCATTAATTCCCTCATCACTTTTTCTGTCTTATCTGATATCGGAAGTTTTGATTGATAGAACCTCCTTAAAAAGGAGATTTGTTGCATTTGACTAATCCTGGATTTGCCATGTAACCAAAAATTATCAATCGTTTTTTGATCAACTGCAATTTGCCCATAGTTCATTTTTTGAATGTAATCATTCATTTTTTGCACTCCAATCTCTCTTGCAAGCTCCTGATAGCATGGGACACATGACAAATCAAATGCTTCTTTCAATATTAAATCTCTCTCCCAAAGTGGGTTCCATCTATCGTCTCCATTCCACTTAAACATTGTAGAATCACTTTCTATAATTCCTGTTTCTAATCCTATAATCGAATTAGGAATCTTGAAAGTAGATGCTGGTAAATTTCCTCTCTGAGCCCATTCAAAATCATTAGAATAGTAGGAGTCATTTTGCAAATCGTAGACCAGGATAGAACCCAACACATCAAATGAATCTATTATAAATTGGAATTCGGATTTATAAATTTTGGCGCTTGCAATATTTTCATCACTTTGGGCATCAGAGACTTTTTGGTTTCCTGAGCAGGATAAAAAGAAGAATATAAATAAGGCTAGATAAATTCTCATTATGTTATTTATTAGTACTAAGAAATTATGACACTTGCTTCTATCTCCACCATCAAATCAGGATCTATGAGTGCCGACACTTCCACCATAGTGCTAGCTGGTCTTATCTGAGAAAACATTTCTCCGTGTGCTTTGGCTACTGATTCCCACTGACTGATATCTGTCACGTACATTTTAGTTCGTACTACATCTTTGATATCTCCATCAAGTTCCTCTATTGCTTTTTTTATAATTTGCAACACAGTTCTAGTCTGTAAATAGATATCTCCTTTACCTACTAACAGCCCACCAACCATAGCTGTAGTGCCGGAAACTTCTATCCTGTCCCCTACTCTAACGGCTCTAGAATATCCAGCTATTTCTTCCCATTCAGCACCCGAACTGTATAATTCTCTTTTCTTAGACATCCGTTATAGTCCGTTTAAGATTGACTCCAAGGATCCCAATAACTTACTATTGTCAGCAAAAGCATCTACTGGTAGTGCAACTTTGATGATACCAAATTCATCTATGACAAACATTCTTGGGCTCCCCATATCCGCACCATATGCCATTTGTCCAAATATCTCACCATTAGGAATCACATCAATATCCATCGGACTTTGTCTTAAATATTCTAACACTTTAGCTTTTGGTTCTTTAGCAAACCCAATCACTTTAAGATTCTTATTTCTTTCTTGCAGAAGCGCCATAGTTCCTACTTGTTCTATTGCTATTGCATCTTCAGTTGACCAAAACCAAAGAATCACATTACTACCTTTATAATCAGGAAGGTAGTGCTCTTTACCATTTACATCGTTTGCTAAGAACGGCTCTGCAATATGTCCTTCAAATGATCTAATTAAATCTTGAATCGGTGGAGTAAATTTAGCAAACTCTACTAAAAAGTGTCCATTAGCACTCTCTTGAGCAATCATACTAGAGTGGAACGAAAGTATTGTTATGAAAACTAGAGTGATGTATTTCATTAATTTATGTATTATTTAAATATAATAAAAAATCTGCCAAGGAAGAATGTGTAAAATTAGCGTTATCATCTCTTCCATTTGAGATTCTTACAGTTTTCATTTTGAGTGCTTTGCCGAATTCTATATCACATACTGAATCTCCAACCATAATCGATTTTTTGAAATCTATATCCGGGAAGTCTCCTTTTGCCATAAACCCCATCCCTGGATTTGGCTTTCGATTAGGAGAGTCTTCCCAAGCGAGATCTGGGCAGTAGTATACCTCATCGATACGCCCTCCGCTCCATGCAATAGCTTCAATCATTTTATCATGAACCTGGGCTATATCTTCATGAGTCATTAATTCTTTTCCAATTCCTTGTTGATTGGTCACGACTATGATCCTTCCAAACATAGTAGAAAGAACTCCAATAGCTTCAGCAACGCCTGGTAATATTTCAAACTGATCAGGATTCATAACATATGTCCCATCTAGCTTCTTATTGATCACTCCATCCCTATCTAGAAATAAAGTCCACTCCCCTGTTATTAGTGGGTACTGCATATATGATTATTATGTAATTTTCAAATCTATTATAACGCAAATTAAATCCAAATACGTTCGACAAATCTTCAATAAATAATATCGATATATAATATGTAGCAAATATTATAAACTGTTGTCAAAAAAACAAGGCCAGCTAAACCAAAAGCTGACCTTTATATATTTGAGTCCACTCCGAAAACTCCTCAACACTAAAAATGTTTCTTTTGGCTAGATTTTCATTTATTTCAATTAACTGATGCTCAGGCATCACTGAATTTCAAAAAATACAAATCTCACCCAAAATAATTCATTTTTAAGAAATTGATACTTTTCGGAGTGGACTCATATTTTAATATTTTTTTTTACTGAATGACAACCTTCTTTGTGGTGACACCATTTTTTGAAGACAATTGCAAAAAGTACAAACCGACATCCAAAGATTGCGAATCTATTATGAATTCATTCCTACCTTCGGTCGCATGTATCTGTTTAGCGCTTATTACTTTACCAGTTATATCTATCAACTGAGCATGCATACTTACACTTTGATTTAAATCTAGAGATACCACTACTCTTTCTCCTGATCTGATTGGATTAGGATTTATCGACAAAGATTCTATTTGTGATATTTCTTGAGTAGCAACACTATTCTCAGAACAATTACAATCTTCGTCAATTCCATCATTTCCTGTATCAGGATTACCATCGTTACATGGTGCACCTATTTGGTTTGATCCGTAACAGGCAATCTGTAGATTCCCTTCCCATGGTAATTTTGAGTTGTTTAATAAATTATAACCACCCTTTAACTGAGAAATATAGAAAGTATCTTGACCAAATAAAGTGTCTAATTCAGTACTAAACATGTTCATGCATAGGGCATCTATATTGCCTACACAACTCTCAAAGTTATTATCATTAAGAAATAACCCCTGCCATCCGTCTTCTCTAATAAGTGAACTTCGTATAGATCCCGAAAAGTTATTATGAGATAAATTAATGAATCCAGGTGATCCATTTAATGCACTAGAAAGATCATCTGGAATTTCACCAGAAAGGTTATTGTCATTCAAACTTAATACTGAAATATTGGTCATCCCCATAGGGATTTCACCTTCCAACTGATTAAATCCAAGATACAGATGCTGAAGCGTCTGCATCTGCGGAATAATTCCTGTTAATGAATTACCCCAAGCACTAAATACAGCGAGGTTTTGAAAACTACCATATTCCGCAGGTATTTCTCCAGTAATATTATTATCATTAGCAAAAAAGTTTTCCAAAGTTGAGATGTTAGATAGTTCCTTAGGTAATTCTCCTTCTAGTTGATTGTAAGAACAAGAAAAATTTATTAAACTTTGAGAATTACCTAGTTCAGAAGGTATTTCACCTTCTAGTTGGTTGTTATAACAAAAAAAATATTTAAGATTTTCTAGATTACCAAATTCAGCCGGAATTTCACCAGTAATGTCGTTATTATATATGTAGAGCAATTCCAACTTTGGAAAACTTCCAGCCTCAGAAGGTATCGCTCCACTAACTTGGTTTCCCACAATATTTATATTTCTTAATTCTGATAGATTGGCAATTTTACTTAATGCATCTCCGCTAATCTTGTTATCAGACAAACTAAGTACTTCTAGACTAGAAAGGTTACTCATTTCATCAGGTAATTCTCCTACTAAATTATTATGGTATTCACCAAGTGCAGATAATTCAGAACTAAATCCCATATCAATTTCAGCTACACAACAATCATCATTCAAAGTCACCCCATACCAGTTTCTTACAGGCGTTGTTAGATCCCAAGGGATATACCATTCTGCACCATTAGTCGAATTATAAAGTGCAATAAGTGCAAGTGAGTCTGTCTCAGAGCAAATCGCACATCCAGGTGATGGTGCTAATAGCTCCTCCCATAACTGACCATCTTGTCTCACTAATTGCACAGAAGCGCCTTCACCGTAGTCATTGATCCATTGAAAATAAAGCATTGAACCATCTATAGTTACATCAGAAATAAAATAAACCTCTCCCCATTGGCTAGAACCTGAAAATCTAATATCTCCTTGTTCTGTTACTTCAAAGAATAAGGTTGGAAAATAAGCATCTGAGTTTGGCATTGAACCTTGAGATTCAGTACCATAGCATGCATAATAAGCACCAAAAGATTGGTCGTTAAACCGATTTCCATTTTCACTTATTGTAAAAACATCATATAGATATTCTGTTGTCAATTCAAATTCTACTGTTCCCTCATATACTGTTCCTTCACAACCATCCCAGCCAGCAATGACGCCTTGTGCTGTGTTGATCGTCACAGCATCACAAATACCAGAAATATCGCTAACAGAAAACTTTTTTTGATATTGTTGAGAATATTGTTGAGAATATTTTTCTAATACTTCGGTTTCATAACTAAGGTCTTGAGCTGAAACTATGCTTGCAAAAAATAAGCAAAAAATAATATATATACCTTTTTTCATAATAATTGATTAGGTGAATAAAAACATAATAATACAATCAATTCCTGTATTTTCAAAAGTATACATCCCTATTACATTAATTCTTAGGCAAACATATATAAAACAAAAAAGGCCAACTTAATTAAAAGGGGTGCATTTCAAAATGACGCTAAGCGGCAA